>JBBIRN010000073.1:0-9610 GCA_037441785.1 Candidatus Aminicenantota bacterium
GTTAATGAAGGGCTTGAGCCAGATTCCGCAGGTGGAAATCCTTACCCCCTGGGAAGAAAAATCACGCTGCGCCCTGGTGGGTTTCCGGCTGAAAAACATGCCCTATGATAAATTTCAGACCTGGCTGATGGAAAAATACAAAATAAGAATCCGTGGTGTAGCTGAAAGTAAGCTGAATTCCCTCAGGGTAACTACTCATATTTACAACACCATAGATGAGGTTGACCTGTTGCTGGAAGCAGTTCAAGAAGCGGCCCGTCTCTAATATTTAAATCATCATCAGGTAGGAGACTGTTTCCGGTACCGTCCACCAGGAAGTTGACTGCTGTTTAACTTATAAAAATAATTGATAATGGCTTTTAAGAAGAGAAAAAGGCCAAGGAGGAAAAATGGGGCGTTATGAAGAATTCGTCAAATTCCGCCAGGAAATGAACAAGAAAATCCTGGAACAGGGCACGCTGGAAATAAAAAGATTTTTCGGCCTGGATGAACAAACCTACCGGGCTGGAGCCCTGGATGAAAAAACCAAGGAATTGATGGGCCTGGTGGCTTCCATGGTCCTGCGCTGCGATGATTGCATCAGCTACCACATCATCCAGGCCCTGGAAAAAGGGGCCAAAAAAGAAGAGCTGTTCGAAACCTTTTCTATCGCTCTGGTCGTGGGCGGTTCAATCGTTATCCCCCACCTCAGACGAGCAGTGGCTTTTCTGGAAGAACTGGAAAATAAAAAGAAAGAATAAGCCGAAAAAGAGTTCCTGAAAAATTTTCCTTTCGGGAGAGAAAACTTTGTCGAAAATTGACAGCCCACCTGAAGAAGAGTAATCTTTTTCTTTACGGAGACGGGTTCTCTAAAAAAGCTTAATAAACAGAAAAAAATTAGATTCGGTGCTGAAGAATGAAGCTGAAAAAGTTAAACCTTTTGCTTCTCATCTTGATTTTACTGTTAGACCGGAACCTTGCGGCCTCTGACAAGAAAGCAGAAGAAACCTTAGGCAAATTCAAAAAGAACTTTTCTCTGGCTTTAAAAACAGCTTATAAAGCTGAGCCTGATAATTCATCCCGCCTTTTTAACTTTTCTCTGGACCTGAAAAATAACCAGGAATCAAACCCCGGTTTTATCACTGACCCGGAGGAATGGTCCAGGCTTTCCCTCATCAAACCCAAGACCACCAGGGCCTTTCTGGAGATGGCAGCTCTGATGACCTATTCTCAAGCCAGGTACTGGATTAAATACAGCCGCTTCATTGAAGACTGGCAGTATGAGTTAAAATGGAAAGACCAGAAGAGAAGGTTTTTCACCACCGAAGCCTTAAGGTTTGACTCCAATGCTTTTTACCTCAACTGGACCCATGCCTTCGCCGGTATGCTCTATTATGAGTTTGGCCGCTCCAATCATCTGCCCTGGTACAAATCCCTGCTCTTTTCTACTCTTGGTTCTCTTTACTGGGAATACATAGTGGAATGGAGAGAAATTATCTCCATCAACGACAATATTATGACTGGCCTGGGAGGATACGTCCTGGGTGAATCCTGGTTTCAGATGGGGCGCTATTTCCTCAACACCCCCAACCCAGTCGGCCGTTTTCTTTCCTGGTTAAACCCATATCTGAAGATAAACGGTTATTTTGACCGGCATCATCCGTTACCACCTTATACCCATAATTTCAACTCTGCTGCCCAGGATGTTTATCTGTTTGTTGGCTACCGCAATTCACCCACTTCCTCCATCAGCCAAAACACCGGCAACCTGGCTGTGAGCCTCCACTCCCGCTTGATAACCGAGCCAGTCTATGGCCTGCCGGGCAAAGTGGAGGAAAATTTTACCGAGCCCTTTTACAGCCAGCTTGATTTTGATTTCATGTTTCATGGGGAAAGCAGAGAAGAGATGGGCGCTTCAGCCAAAGTTGTCCCTCTCGGCCGGTTTATCCAGAAAATTTCTGAAGAGGGACAAGGATACAGTTTATACTATGGTCTGGGTTCAACTTTTTACCTCTACGTGAAACGGCCTCTCACTGAATACGATGCCGGACATCTTCCTGTCAATAAACCAGAAGAATTTCATTTTGAGGAGCCAAGAAACTTCCGTGATAAACTGGCTGCCGTCAACTTTCTCGGGCCAGTAGCTGATGTTATGTTTTACCGCAGGTCCTGGAAATTTCATCTGAGAGCCGAGGCCTATCCCAGCTTTGGGATGATCAACGCCTGGGCCTTTAATAAATATTCTGTGGATCATGATGTTCTGGGGATGAAATCTACGCTTACCTACTATGGTTACTATTATGGCTTTGGCCCCTCATTTGAAGCACTGGGAGAAATAAGGTTCAAATCGCTCCGGCTGCAGGCCTCCACCCTTTATCATCATTATCGTTCGGCTCAGGGGCGGGACAGATTTCAGAGCTGGATAACTGACGATAGTGTGGTTTATGATTCCCGCTGGCATCATGGGTTAAATCTTGAGTTTAAAATCCCCAAGACCAACGTTTCTGTTCTGGCCTCCAGTCAATGGGTCAGAAGGTGGGGTAAAGTGCATGAAGTGGAAGACCGCGGCCTGGAAAAAAGATATTACCTGGGCCTTAAATACCACCTGTAAACCCAGCCCGAGCTGTTAACTGAACTTATCAAAATTCTTTTCCTGCCCGAGGCTTTTTTGCCAGCAAATACTTTTTAATCAGGCCGAAAAATGTTAAAATGAATTGAAAATAAAGGGAAATAACATGGTAAGAAAAAATAAATCAGCTAAAAACGTCCTTTTCTGGATAGCTTCCCTGGTTATTCTGGTCCTGCTCTGGAGCCTGTTTCCCACCGGACCCAAGCCCAAAGAATTCACCTTTTCTGAGTTTCTGGACCAAGTGGAACAGAAGAACGTCCAGGAAGTGACCATTCAGGATAACCTGGCCCAGGGTAAGTTGAAAGATGGTTCTCCTTTTAAAACCACACTTCCTCCTCAGTATGCTGACCTCATCAAGGTCCTTAGAGAAAACCAGGTTAACATCGTCGTTAAAGATACAACCTCCAAAAATAGCTGGCTGGCCATTCTTTTGAACTGGTTTCCCATACTGCTGCTGATCTTTTTCTGGTTCATGTTCATGCGCCAGATGCAGGCCGGTGGCAACAAAGCTCTGTCTTTTGGTAAGAGCCGGGCCAAGCTCTTCTCCCCCATGCAAAAAAGAATCACCTTTAAAGATGTGGCTGGCGTGGATGAAGCTAAAGTAGAGCTCCAGGAAATCATAGAATTTCTTAAAGACCCGCGAAAATTTCAGAGGCTCGGTGGCCGGATTCCCAAGGGAGTGCTTCTGGTCGGAGCGCCCGGCACGGGCAAAACCCTGCTGGCCAGAGCGGTGGCCGGTGAAGCTAACGTCCCATTTTTCTCCATCAGCGGTTCAGATTTTGTGGAAATGTTTGTGGGTGGGGGCGCTTCCAGAGTACGTGACCTCTTTGACCAGGCTAAAAAACACGCGCCCTGCCTGATTTTCATAGACGAAATTGATGCTGTTGGCCGTCAGAGAGGGGCCGGTCTGGGAGGCGGACATGACGAACGGGAACAAACCCTGAACCAGCTTCTGGTAGAAATGGATGGTTTTGACTCCAACGAAGGAATCATTGTCATCGCCGCTACCAACCGCCCGGATATCCTGGACACGGCTCTGCTGCGTCCGGGACGCTTTGACCGCAGGATTGTGGTACCCATGCCGGATGTAAAGGGCCGGGAAGAAATTCTCCGGGTGCATACCAGAAAAGTTCCTCTGGCTCCCGACGTGGACCTCAAGGTCATTGCTCGCTCCACACCAGGATTTTCGGGCGCGGACCTGGCTAACCTGATCAACGAGGCTGCTCTGCTGGCTGCCCGCAAAGGCCAGGACTGGGTAACCATGCGCGATCTGGAAGAAGCCAAGGACAAAGTTTTAATGGGCGTGGAAAGAAAAAGTATGATTATCAGCGACGAAGATAAAAAGACAACTGCCTTCCACGAAGCCGGACACGCCCTGGTAGCCGCCCTGTTGCCCGAAGCTGACCCCATTCACAAGGTAACCATCATCCCCCGTGGCCTGGCTCTGGGAGTCACCCAGCAACTTCCCCTTTCTGATCGTTATACCTACACCCAAGATTACCTGGAAGCCCAGCTGGCTGTGCTTCTGGCCGGCCGCATCACCGAAGAGTTAATCCTGGGTAAAATAACCACGGGCGCAGCTAACGACCTGGAAAAGGCCACGGAGATAGCTCGCAAGATGGTCTGCCAGTGGGGCATGTCCGACCTTGGACCACTTTCTTTTGGCGAACGGGATGACCTGATTTTTCTCGGCCGGGAACTGGCGGCCCATAAGAATTTCAGCGAACATACGGCTCAGCTGATTGACGCGGAGGTAAAAAAGATAATTGAACGCTGCTACAACCGGGCCCGGAACCTTATTGAAACCAACCGGGATAAACTGGTTAAGATTGCCGAAGCTTTGCTGGAAAAAGAAATCCTTTCCTCTGACGAGATAAATGCTCTGATTAACGGGCAAAAGCTGGAGAAAAAAGAAACCGGCGTGACCATAAGCCCGGATGAATTTTCAGAAGCTAAACAAACAGAGTAGACCCCATAAGGGTTGTGGCCGTTTAACTTTAAACTTATGGTTTTAAGAAGGTTTTAATGATGGGGAATGAGACAAGGCTTCAAAGAATCCTTCCTCTGAAGAAAACCTACACCATTGATATCCGGGGTAAGACCATCAAGATTGGTCCCGAACCCTGGCTTATGGGCATTGTCAACGTTACGCCCGATTCATTCTCTGACGGTGGCCTGTTCCTGGAGCCTGAAAAGGCCGTAGACCGGGCCCTGAGATTGGTTGAAGAAGGTGCCCATATCATTGATATCGGTGGAGAAAGCACCAGGCCTGGTTCCACTGGAGTGCCTGAAGAAGAAGAAATAAAACGTGTTCTACCGGTGCTTAAAAAATTGCGTCCCAAGACCAAGGCCTTAATCTCCGTAGATACCAGAAAGAGCCGGGTGGCCAGGTTAGCCCTGGAAGAAGGCGCCGACCTCATCAATGACATCAGCGCCCTGCGCCATGACCCGGAAATGGCCACGGTGGTGGCCCACTACCAAGTGCCTATCATCCTGATGCACATGCTGGGCACACCGGAAACCATGCAGTTATCTCCGGCTTATAATAACCTGCTTTTTGACCTGAAGCATTTTTTCCTGGAAAGGATCAGAGCTGCCAGGAAAGCTGGCATAAAAGAAACGCGTATGATCCTGGACCCGGGGATTGGTTTTGGCAAAACTCTGGAACATAACCTTGAGCTCATCAAGCACCTGGATTATTTTTTGGACCTTGATAAACCGATACTCCTGGGCCCCTCTCGTAAATCATTCCTTGGCCTTATTCTGCAAGAACCTCCAGCTGGCCGGCTGTCCGGCACCATTGTCTCCTGCCTGATTGGTTTCCTTAATGGCGCTTCTATCCTCAGGGTGCATGATGTACAGGAATTGAAACGAGCTTTTCTGGTCTTAGAGTATTTAACCAACCTGAAAGAGGTGGTCAGCTAACATGCTGGAAAACCTGTTGATGATCATAGCTCACATGCAATTATCAGATGTTCTGGATATCATTTTGGTGGCTTTTATTCTCTACTCCATCATCCTGCTGATAAAAGATACCAGAGCCTATCAACTGACCCTGGGCCTTATCCTGGTGTTGTTGTTTTATTTAATAACTGACTGGGCCCATCTTTACGTTTCCAACCGCATCATCAAATCTTTCATAAACTACTTGATTATTGCCGTTATTGTTTTGTTCCAGGGCGAGCTACGAAGGTTTTTTACCGGGATTGGTTCCCGGACTTTCCGCCGGCCGTTTAAAATGCATTCCTTAAAAGAAAAACTGGAAGACCTGTTCCTGGCCGTAGATTACATGTCCCACAAGAAAATAGGAGCCCTCATTGCCATAGAAAGAGACATTGACCTTTCCCCTTATGTGGAAAGAGGAAAACCTGTAGAGGCTTTGCTTTCCAAGGATTTGCTGGTCAGCCTCTTTTTCCCCAAGTCACCACTGCATGACGGAGCGGTTATCATCAGAGGCAACAAGATTCTGGCCGCTGGCTGTCTTTTACCTCTGCCCCAGACCCATACGCTGGGAGAGAATTTCTCCACCAGAACCAGACACCTGGCCGCCCTGGGGCTTGCCCAGGAAACAGATGCCGCGGTCATTGTGGTTTCTGAACAAACAGGCGAGGTTTCTCTGGCTGCCGGCGGACAGATAGAAAAAATACCGAAACGTGAAGTCCTGCAGGAAAAACTCACCAGATATCTGAGGATAAGATAGCCCATGATCAAAGACCTGTTATTGAGAAACTGGGAATTAAAATTATTAGCACTTTTTCTGGCCCTGGTACTGTGGATTCTCCTAATCCCAGAGGAAAAAACCTTTGCCGAAAAAAACCTGAACATCAACCTGGAGCTGGTTAACATCCCACCTGAGGTAGAAGTGGTGGAAAACCCGGATACAACCATCAACATAAAAATCCGGGCCAGAAAAAGAATCATAAATCAGTTAGGCCCAGAAAATTTCCTGGCTGAACTGGACCTGAGCAAGGCAACCATCTATCAGCAGGAATATCCCCTGGAAACCAGAATGATAAAAACGCCGCCCGAGGTGGAAATCATCAGCGTTTCCCCTTCTTATGTTCATGTGAAGCTGGAAAAAACCAAAAGAGTGGAAATGGAAGTAGTGCCCTCGCTCATCGGCCGACCGGCAGAAGGCTACCGTATCGTTAAAGTTGAGGTTACTCCAGCTAAAGTGATGGTCAGTGGCCCGGAAAGTAAGATTAAAGCCCGCGATAAGGTTATCACCAGCCCGATAGATGCCAGCAGCCTGACTGAATCTCAAGTTATTGAAGTGGACCTGATTTTACCCAGGCCAGGACTGAGATTGCTGACTCTTTACCCAAAGGCTAAAGTAGCTATTACCGTGGAAAAGAAAGAAAACGGGGTAAACACCAGTAAAGACAGCAAAAAGGGAGCTAAAAACAACGATTACGATGGATTCTGGAATAATTTTTGAGCAGCTTAAATCTGCCCTAAAAAATCAAGTTAATTTATTTCTGAAGGAGCTCTTTAGTTATGCCTGAACTTTTCGGCACTGATGGTTTACGAGGCCAGGCCGGTAAATTCCCTCTGGATGAAAAATCAGTTTTTGTTCTCGGCCAGGCTCTGGCTGAGCTTTTTCGGGAAAAAAATCTCTTGCCTGTCCTGGTCACAGGTCGCGACACCCGGGAATCAGGAAAATGGCTGGAAGAGGTTCTTCTGGGGGGCTTTATTTCCTCTGGCGGACAGGCTGTTTCTGCTGGTGTTATCCCTACCCCCGGAATTTCTTACCTGGTAAGAGCAGAGGGCTTTTCCGCTGGCGTGGTCATCTCTGCCTCTCATAACCCTTACCAGGACAACGGGATTAAGATTTTTTCAGCTGAAGGCACTAAAATACCTGAGGATTGGGAAGAACAACTGGAAAAGAGGATTCTGAAGGCCAGAGAAAAGGACTTGGCCACAAAACCCGCTGCCGTAAAGGTGGAGGACAGTTTCAGGTTTAAATACCTGGAGCATCTGCAGCAGCTTTTTTCCGCCAGCAATCCCGGAAAGCTAAAGCTGGTGCTTGATTGTGCCAACGGAGCCAGCTCAGATTTGGCTCCGGTGCTGTTTCGCCGCCTTGGCTTTGAAGTTCTGGCCATAAACTGTCAGCCTGACGGGAAAAACATCAACAAAGAATGCGGTTCTCTTCATCCTGAAACTCTACAAGAAACAGTCAAAAAAGAAAGAGCAGACCTGGGCATCGCTTACGACGGAGATGCTGACCGGGCCATCTGGGTTGATGAAGAAGGCCATCTGCTCCACGGTGACCACACGCTCTACGTCCAGGCTTTAAGTCTTAAGGAAAAAAACAGACTGAATAAAAACACGGTGGTGGCCACCATTATGAGCAACATGGGACTGGAATTAGCCCTGGCTGAGCGCGGGATAACCATGCTGCGGACAAAAGTTGGTGATAAATATGTGCTGGAAGAAATGCTCCGGCAAAAGCTGAACCTCGGTGGTGAACAATCCGGCCATACCATTTTCCTGGACCAGGCCATTACTGGAGACGGGCTGTTAACTTCGCTGAAAATGATAGAAGTCATGCTGGAAAAAGGGCAGAAGATTTCCGCGCTGGTAGAAGGTTTTAAGGAATTCCCTCAAGTGCTGCTTAACGTCAGGGTGAGAGAAAAAATTCCTTTTTCTGAACTTCCTGGATATGATAGTCTGGTAGAGGAAGTAAAAACAGCCTTGGCCGGCGAAGGTCGTCTGGAAGTCCGTTACTCTGGAACCGAACCACTGGCCCGGATTATGGTTGAAGGCCCGGAGCAGAAAAAAATAGAAGACCTGGCCAGAAAACTGGCTGATTTTATAAAAAATCAACTGGGATAAAAAGGCTATCTAATTTCCAAGGAGGCAATCATGAAATTAGCCGTTAACATTGACCATGTGGCCACCCTGAGGCAGGCCCGAAAAGCCAGCGAGCCTGAACCAGTGCTGGCGGCTCTTCTGGCCGAACAGGCCGGAGCTCATGGTATTGTTTGCCATATCAGAGGCGACCGCCGCCACATCCGGGAAAGAGACTTACAGCTTCTCCGTCAAGTAATAAAAACCAGGCTCAACGTGGAGATGGCCGCTACTCCAGAAATGCTGGCTATAGCCAGAAAAATCAGGCCCGACCTGGTCTCTTTGGTGCCTGAAAGCCCGGACGAAGTAACCACTCAGGGCGGGCTGGATGTTCTGGCCCACAAAAAACATCTGCTGGATTTTATACCCAGGCTAAAAAAAGCCGGTATCAGGGTAAGCATTTTTGTGGACGCAGAAGAAAAACAGATTGCTGCCTGCCTAGAAGTGGGCGCTGACCTGGTGGAAATCAACACCGGAAAATACGCCGAAGCCACTTCGGAAAAAGAAAGAAAAAAACAGCTGGAAAAAGTAAAAGCAGCCGCTTCTTATGCCAGCCATCTCGGTCTGGAAGTTCACGCTGGCCATGGTCTGGATTATCACAACGTTCAGCCCATCGTGGAGATTAAAGAAATTTCCGAACTGAGCATCGGTTTTGCCATAATCGCTAGAGCTGTCATAGTCGGGTTACCTCAGGCCGTAAAAGAAATGGTAGCTCTTCTGGAAAAGGAATAAAAATGGCGTGGGAAAAATTAAGAATAAATTTTCCCCGGCTTCTCCGGGACTTAGAAGAACTGGGAAAAATCGGCCAGGACAAGCGAGGCGGAATTTCCCGTCCTTCCTTCAGTTTGCCCGACTTGCAGGCCCGCCAGTGGCTAAAAGAACGTATTGAGGAAGCAGGCCTCACCTACCGGCAGGACGGAGCCGGTAACATTTTTGGCACCTGGCCTGGCCGGACCAGCCGGGTGGTAATGGCCGGTTCTCACCTTGACACAGTCATTAACGGCGGCCGCTTTGACGGGGCGGTGGGAGTGGTAGCGGCTCTGGAATGCCTCAGAAGAATAAAAGAGGAAAACATCACCCTGGATAAAACCCTGGAGATGTCTTCTTTTACTGACGAAGAGGGAAATCTGGTGTGAGATTTCCTGGGCAGTC
>JBBIRN010000074.1:0-9556 GCA_037441785.1 Candidatus Aminicenantota bacterium
TTGGCCAGACTCTTGGCTAAAGGCTGGTAATCATCTATGATCAGTACTTTCATGGTCTATCAGCCGGGTTAATTATTTGCCCAATAATATTTTCTCCAATAATATTTTTTTAGCTAATTTTTCCCCTTCTTTTAACTGACTGGTCAATTCTGCCCTTTTCATCGGCTATTACTATTTTTTTTCTTTGGATATTTTAATCTGGTTACCTTAATTTAACATTAATTTATGGCTGGCAACAACAAAACCTAACCCCCCCCTCCTCAAGAGGAAAAACTCTACCTTGAAAATATTCACCGAACTTGTTGAAATTATAGCATTTATTCTGGTATATTTATTGTCTTTAATACCTAAAAGGAGTGGAATAAAAATGAACGTTTTTGTGCTTAACTGCGGAAGTTCTTCCGTCAAATTTCAAATTATCAACACCGACCTGGATATGTTTGAAACCGACAGCGACCGTCGGGTGGCCAAGGGTCTGATTGAGAGAGTGGGAAAAGACGACGCTATCGTCAATTTCGAGGCTGAGGGGCAGGAGCCGGTCAAGTCCGTAGAGCCCATCCACGACCACCGGGAAGCCATCCTCAGAATCAAGAAATGGATGGAAGACCCGGGGACGAAAATTGAAGGCATCCATAGCTGGGATGATATCCATGCCATCGGCCACCGCGTGGTCCACGGGGGTGAAAAGTTCACCAAATCTGTCAAGATTGACAAAGAAGTTCTGGCTCAGATTGAAGAATGTGCTGACCTGGCTCCCCTGCACAACCCGGCCAACCTGAAAGGTATTTATGCTTGCTACGAAATCTTTGGTGATAAGATTCCGCAGGTGGCAGTTTTTGACACAGCTTTTCATTCCACCATGCCGGAAGAAGCTTATCTTTATGCCATCCCCATGGAGTATTACGAAAAATACCGCATTCGCCGTTACGGATTCCACGGCACTTCCCACCGCTACGTGGCTTATCGCTACCGCAAACTGGTGGGCAAACCCAGGGAAGAAGTAAACGTCATTACTCTGCATCTCGGCAACGGATGTTCTGCCTGCGCCATTAAGAATGGCCAATCCATCAACACCACCATGGGTATGACCCCACTGGAAGGTTTGATTATGGGGACGCGTTCCGGGGACATTGATGCGGCTATCGTAGAATACATGTTCAACAAGGGTATCGGCAGCGTCGCTGACATATTTAATATCCTCAACAAAAAGAGCGGTATGCTGGGAATTTCCGGGCTGAGCAACGATATGAGAGATATTGAAAAAGCCGCGGCTGAAGGCCAGCACCGGGCTCAGTTAGCCCTGAAGATGTTTGCCTTGAGGGTCAAAAAATACATCGGTGCCTACATGGCTGAGATGAACGGTACTGATGCCATCATCTTCACGGCCGGTATCGGTGAAAACAGTGCCCTTATTCGCAAGATGATCTGCGAGGGTCTGGAAAACCTGGGTATTGAGCTGGATGAGGAACTCAACAAGCAGGCCGTGCGCGGCAAATGCATGAAAATCTCCAAAGAAACCAGCAAAGTGGCGGTCTACGTGATTCCGACCAACGAAGAACTGCTTCTGGCCAGAGACACGGTCAGAGTGGTCAAAGATGCACCACGCATGTGGTGATTAAATAAGGAGGCTAAAATGAGCGGAAGCAATTTTGTTAAAGAAATTAGAGAAAAAGCAGCCAAAAAATACTTAAAAATCGCCTTCCCGGATGCAGAAGACGTCCGGACCTTGAAGGCATCCAGAACTATCATTGAAGAAAAAATTGGTGTGCCCATCCTGGTGGGCAACCCCGAAAACATCAAGAAAATCGCCGCTGAGAACAAGGTCAAAATTGACGACGTAGAAATCGTGGACCCGCTAACTTCAGCCTGGAAAGAAGAATTTGCCAACCATGTTTATGAAAGACGGAAAGCCAAAGGGTTAACCCTGGAGCAGGCCACCGAGCTGGTCAAAAACCCGCTCTACTTTGCTGGCTGTATGCTGGCCAAGGATAAAGTTGGGGCTGTGGTTGGCGGGAACATCTCCTCCACCGGCGATGTTATCCGGGCTGCTCTCTACACCGTGGGCACAGCTCCCGGCATCCAGACCGTCTCCAGCTACTTCATCATGGTCTTCCCTGATAAGCTTCTCTGCTTCGCCGACTGCGCCGTCGTTCCCGACCCGACTGATGCTCAGCTGGCTGATATTGCTATTACCTCAGCCAAAAACTTCCAGGCCGTAACCGGGCTGGAGCCGCGGGTGGCCATGCTGTCATTCTCCACCAAGGGTTCAGCCACTCATCCCCATGTGGATAAGGTCATCAGCGCCACCAAAATTGCCAAAGAAAAAGCTCCCGAGCTGCTGATCGATGGCGAAATGCAGGCTGATGCGGCTCTTGTTCCGGCTGTGGGCGAAAGAAAGTGCAAGGGCTCGCCAGTAGCCGGCAAAGCCAACGTGCTCATTTTCCCTGACCTTGATGCTGGAAACATCGGCTACAAGCTGACCGAAAGGCTGGCTGGAGCTGAAGCCATCGGACCTATTGTCCAGGGCCTGCAGAAGCCTTACTGCGACCTCAGCCGCGGTTGCTCGGCCGATGATATGGTCAACGTGGCCGCCATCTGCAGCCTGATGGCCTGAAGTAATTCGGCCTGAGTCAACTTGATCTTAATGATTGCTTAATGATGAAGGTTAATCATTAAGCTCTAAATAAAAGCCGCCTGAGTAAGGTAGCTAAAAATTCCATTCTATGTAAGTGCTTATTTGATTTAGACTTTGCGTCTTAAAAGGAAAAGTTTGCAGAAGACCAAATTGCGGCGCAAACACCTGATTTCCTAAATGGTAAATCTCTCCTCTGACGGGCAAGCTGGGCACGATCATTTAGAAGATAATCTGTCTGAAGATTTGCTCTTCCGATCCCGTCCTATTTTTTTATTAATTATCTCTATAAATTCCTCTATATCTTCTAATCGATGGTGCAAGATATCATAAACAATATCATAATCAATTTCTCCATAGTCATGGGAAATTATATTTCTAAATCCAACCATCCTAACCATTTGCTGGGAAAGCTTTTTATCAATAATTTTCTCTTCTTCTAAGATAAGAAAATTTTCACTCATGGTAGCTGGCTTGCGGAACTTCTTTAACGATATCACCGCTCCTGCCAGATCAATAGTAGCCTGGACTGCCAGATAAAGATAGCGCTCTACCGCCCCACGCAGATCAATATCTGCCTCAATTTTTTTTCGCGAAAATTTTTTGTATCTTTCGAGAATCTTTAAATATTTTTTAACAGCGCTAATTCTATTCTCAATTACCGAGATGTCAGTCATATTCTGACCTTTGTTAATTTATTTCTCACCAAGAAACTATAAAAATCAAAATATTCATTTAAAATCCTAGGTTCAACCAAAATTCTATAAGGTTCTCTTTCAAAGATTAATTCGCCCTCCTTAATAATGTTATATTTTAGTTCCGGTGACTCAACCGTATTTAATATCACCAGGTCAATTTTATCGCTTTGAAGTACGCGGCCGATTTCACTTAATAATTGTAATTTAATGTCAAATATTCTCCTTTTATCTTCTTCCTCAAGGTAAATAGCAAAATCATAATCACTCAAAGGACCAGTTTTTGCTTTCACTTGAGACCCAAAAAGATAGACGAGTTTTACTTCTGGATGTTTCTGAAATACAGGTAAAAGCTTTTTCCTTAAATCTTTTCTTTTCATCTGGTTAGATAATATAATATGGTCACTTAAAAATCAACCTGGTGAGGCTTAAGGCCTGGCAAAAAACGGGAGCAAAATGCCCAGCATGGATATTCAAAACTCTTGCCCAGACTAAACATATCAGATCTTAAGAATTTTAAAAGTTACCTTGCTGTAAAAATCAAAAATATACACTTTGTAAAAATCAAAAGTTGAGGCTCGGGGAAAAATCAGATAAAAAAGCCAGCTAATTTAGTTCAGGCTTTGATATTTTAATAGCACTTACTATTAGCCTTATTTTTTAACGAATTTAACTCCGCCTTGGTCTCATATATTAGCCCAAATTGTGATAATTATTTTTTTTGTTAATAGCGATCAAGTGGATTTCTGATAAAATTAAATCTATTGTTAAGTAAGCTGATAAGCTAAGCGCTGGAATTATGATTGAAAAAATTCCAACCAATATCCGGCTGAGTATCATCACTATCATTCTAAGCCTGGCCTCGGGTTTAACGGCAGTGTCTTTTATGCTGTTAGTAAACTTTATCTACTCCAAAACATTTTTGATTTTTGTCGCCCATTCCCGCACTTATTTTATTTTAGCCAGTCTGTCCGTCGTTTTGTTAACCTCCTTAATTGCCGGACTGCTTTTGAATTTTTTTAGCCCTGAAGCAGCTGGCAGCGGCATCCCTCAAGTCAAAGCTGCTTACTGGAAGGATATGGGGCAAATAGACCTCAGGGCTGGGATAATCAAATACCTGGCTGGAGCTATATCCATCGGAGGTGGAACCAGCCTTGGTCGTGAAGGTCCTTCAGTCTTTCTCGGTTCAGCTATTGCTACAAATTTATCAGGTCTTTTTGGCATTCCTCGCCGCCGGCGCCGTGGGCCCAATGTGGTTGGAGCCTCAGCCGGTCTGGCCGCGGCTTTTAACGCACCGTTAGCTTCTGTCACTTTCGTGATTGAAGAAATTCTTGGTGATCTTAACAGCCGGCATTTGGGCTCGGTTATTCTGGCTGCAGTCTTTGGAGCTTTCACGGTTCATGCTATTATCGGCCGTCAGCCTGCTTTTCAGATGCCTTCAGTGCAAAATGTGAGCTGGAATCATTATCTTCTGGTTCCCATAGTGGCTGCCGTAGCCGCCCTTGTTGGAGTAGCTTTTCAAAGAGGAACCCTCTGGTTGAGGGCAAAATTTCGCCAGCAAAAATTCCTGCCCTTATGGGTCAGGCCTATGATGGGCGGGTTAACCACCTGGATAATTGGCGTCGGCCTTTTTATTGTTTCCGGAAAGCTGGGAGTTTTTGGACTCGGTTATCAGGATTTATCCGCTGCCCTGAAGAATGATTTTCTCTGGAAAGTAGCCGGCCTGTTGGTGCTCGGAAAGCTGGTGGCTACCATTGTCAGCTATGCCGCTGGCGGCTGCGGTGGCATTTTTGCTCCAACTCTTTTTTTCGGTGGAATGACCGGGTTTTTCATTGCCGGACTTTTCTCCGGCTGGATTGCTCTTCAGCCTTCAGACCACATCGTCCTGACGGCCATCGGCATGACGGCCTGCCTCGGAGCGGTCGTCCGCGCTCCCCTAACTTCATTGCTTATTGTTTTTGAAATGACCCACCAGTTCGAGCTGGTTCCTGGACTTTTGCTCGGAACTCTAATCAGCCAGGGGATAGCCAGACTGGCCGGGCCTCTTAATTTTTATGAAGCTCTTCTGGTCCAGGATGGTCAAGAGCTGCATAAAATAAAGTCGCCACTGGACCTGAGGAGCTGTCAAAACCTGCCTGTTTCAGCTATTGCCAATTACCGACCCGTTCTCATTGATTCCTTAGAAAAAGAAAACCTCAAAAAGATTTTCGAGAAATTTTCCTATAACAATTTCCCGGTGGTAGAAGATGGGCAGGTGGCTGGAATAATCAACAGAGAAACCACCAAAAAATACCTGAATGACCAGGGATCCTTAGAAATCTGGCCGGCGGCCTTTTGTTATGAAGATGAACCGCTTAAAGAAATAGGAAATCGCTTTCTGGATAGCCCGGCCATCCTTCTTCTGGTTAAAAGAAGGTCAGATGACCAGCTTGTAGCTCTGGTCACCCTGCATGACCTAATCAGAGCACAAATTTCAATAGAAGAATAAAGATGACAGGGCCACAAGCGAAATGGCGAATAAATTCCGGCGCCCGTTAATTTTACCGTTCAACTTCTGGTCAATTTCTGGCGCTTCTCTTGGTAGAAATCAGTGAAGCCAGGCCAATGGAATAAAACTTGGATTCCTCGCTGTCGCCGCGTGAAGTTAAAACGCAGGGAACCTTGGCGCCTACCACATCAGCAGCCAGTTTGGCCCCGGCCAGAATGGCACAGGCTTTGTAAAACACGTTGCCGGCTTCAATGTTGGGGAAAATCAGAATGTCGGCTTCCCCGGCACCATCTCCCTTAAAGCCTTTTATTGCGGCACTTTCTTTAGAAATAGCAATATCCACTCCTACCGGGCCTTCCACTTTCGCTCCTTTAATCTGGCCTCTCTCAGCCATGACCTTAATCAGAGCAGCCTCAATGCTGGAGGGAACCTTCTGGTTGACAATTTCCGCCGAGCTCACCAGATAAGCATAAGGTGTTTCAATTTCCAGGGCCTTGGCTACTTCAATGGCATATTCCAGGATTTTAACCTTCTGCTCCAGGTCAGGAAGCACCAGTACCGCCACATCCGAGAGTATGAGCAGCTTGGGATAGGTAGGAATTTCCATTACGGTCACATGAGAGAGAAGGCCACCCGGTGGAACCAGGCCGTTTTCTTTATCCAGAATGGCTCTCATGTAATCGGCGGTAGTCACCAGTCCTTTCATCAGAATGTCGCCTTCACCTTCCCGACACATTTTAACCGCCAGCTTCAGGGCTTTTTTGGCGTCTGGTTCATCAATAACTTTAGAAAAACGGGCAGAAACGCCCTGTTTTTCAGCCACTTCTTCAATCTTCTTTAGACTGCCCACCATGATGACTTCAACCAATCCTTCACCCTGGGCTTTGGAGACAGCTTCAATGGTATGCGGGTCTTCGCCGCAGGCCACCACCAGTCTCTTTTTAGGATAACTTTTAACAGTTGTTATTATTTCATCCAGTTTCTTTATCATATTAAACCTCCCTGATTTCGTTCTCATAAATTCTGGCTGGCTCTTCGCCGCGTAAAACTCTTAAAGCGCCTTCCAGAAGGGCTCGCATTTCGTCCTCTCCGGGATAAAGATAGACGGGCGCGATAAACTCACACCGCTCTTTTATTAATTCCACAAAATAGCGATAATAAGCCAGCCCACCGGTTAAGACTATCCCATCCACCTGTCCTTTAAGCACCGTAGCCATAACGCCTATCCATTTGGCTACGTTGTAGGCCATGGCCTGGATGATTAAAGTGGCTTTCTGATCGCCTTTGTTGATCATTTCTTCAACCGAGCGCATGTCATTAGTGCCCAGGTGAGCCACGATGCCGCCCTTACCGGCTAAAAGCTTTTTTATTTCCTGCTTGGTATACTTTCCGGAAAAACACAGTTCAACCAGGTCCGCGGCCGGCAGGCTCCCGGCTCTTTCCGGAGCAAACGGCCCGTCACCGTTGAGAGCGTTGTTGACATCCACCACTTTCCCTTTTTTGTGGGCCCCAACACTTATGCCGCCGCCGAGATGAACTACGATTAAGTTCAGCTCTTCATAAGGTTTACCTACATCAGAAGCGGCTTGTCGCGCGACTTTTTTCTGATTCAGAGCGTGGAGGATGCTACGCCTTCTGATCATGGGCAGACCGGTAATCCTGGCTATTTCCTCCATTTCATCCACGACCACAGGGTCCACAATGTAAGCCGGGATGTTCAGCTCAGAAGCAATGCTGTGGGCAATCATGGCTCCCAGGTTGGAAGCGTGCTCACCCTGGACTTCAGCCCTGAGGTCCTCCAGCATTTTTTCAGTGACCAAGTAGGTACCGCTGGGAATTGGTCGCAGGAGGCCGCCACGTCCAACCACCGCTTTGAGCGATTCCTTAGCGATACCGGCCTTAGCCAGCTCACCCATAATCACTTCTTTCCGGAAACCGAACTGGTCAATAATCTTGGGATATTTCTGGATTTCCTCCAGCGGGTGAGAAATATTAACCTTGAAAACTTCTTTTTCGTCATCAAAAACCGCAATTTTGGTAGAAGTAGAACCCGGGTTTATGACCAGAATTCTAAAAGACATCTAAACCTCCTCACCAGCGTTCAAAATGCTTCAAGCCCCCTGATCGGGCATCGGGAAATAGCCTGTTTTCAACTAACCTTAAGTTTCCCTTAATGTTCGTGAGCTTGCCGCAGGCTATTTTTATTAGGAGCTATTATATCCAAAATTCCCCGCAAATAAAACTGGAATTTATAACTTTTTCCGGAATTGGAATCACTTTTTAAGGCGGGAGAATTCAGACAATTTAACTACGTGGCCAGGTCAGGTTGAATTTTTTGACAAAATGGTGGGGATGATAGGAAAGTTTAGAGCGGCGCAAGCCGGCAATCCCGGCATCCTGCTCCCGGTTAATGTAGAGAAATTGTCGCCAGACCGTGCGAGCACATTCCCTGTTTAAAAATTGATACAGACCAGGAATTTCTCGACTGGCTAATTCTACATGAACAACTGCTGTTTCAGGATTAAGCTTTTCTCCCAAACAGAAGCCTTTAACCTGCCCATCAATCAACACCACCATGGCTGAAAGTCCAAAGAGTTGGAAATTTTTCAGGGCTTCCTCAACGGCGCCAACGGTGGCTGCGGTTCGTTCATCCAGTTCTTGTTCATACCCGGCACTGGCTTCACCCCATTTATGAACTAGTTCCAGGCAGCCGGAAACATCAGCGGGCTCAATCGGCTTTATCCGATACTTAAAGCTCTTTTCAAATTTTTTCACCCAGTTTCTTTTGCCGTCGTATTTTTTGCCTCGAAGCTCGGCCAGCTCCTCAGTTAAATAGACATAATCAAAATTGTCCCGGTCTTCCTGAAGGGAATAACGGCCTTTAAGTTTTTTTAAAAATCTTTCCGAAACGCGGGAAAGCCGCGGCGCCAGGCCAAGGCAAATTTCTACTGTCTCATCCAGACAGCTTTCACCTACCGGCTCCAGGAAATAAGCCGGCTCATCAGGTGGTGAGCAGAAAACACAAAGGTTGCCCTTGATTTTAGTTAGCTGCGGCTTTTCCCAGTGCCGCCAGATGTAAATGTTGGTGAAGGTCAGCTCGCAAATCTCTGGCGGGTAAAGCTCAAGGAATTTATTTACTTCGTCTTTATCTGCCAGTTCAACAGGTTTTAGTTCAGGATATTCGGGAATCATTATTCACCTGATGTTTTGAGTTATTTGCTCGCTAAAAGACGAGCTTTTGATAAGGCTGAAAGTGACCAGAAACATGGTCAAACAATTATGGGCCAGCTTTAAATTGAGAGAAGTATTATTTCTGTTCAATTTTTGACACTTTTGCTTAACTGCTCGCCTATCCTATCAGCATCTAACCTTCAACTAACCTTCCTTCCGCTTTCGACCAGGTTTAAATTTCTTCAGCCATTTTTATCTGGTCCACCTAAAAGGCAGATTTACTCGCTCCTTTAAACCTTTCCTTCCCTGTTCATCCTGACCATGACCGTGCACCGGTCTTTATCGCAGCCAGCACACCAGGCCGGGTCTTTTTTCAGGGCTTCAGGAACTCTGGTCGCCTTCTCAAAACCCAGAGATTCATAAAAACGGGGAATGGTGGTCAGTAGATACACCGGACGTCCTTTTACGGTTTTCAGGGCTTCTTCCACCAGCTTCCGTCCCACCCCCATCTCCCGGTATTCTTCCAACACGCCCACGGCCAGCATCTCCAGAAATTCACCATAATTTTTA
>JBBIRN010000075.1:0-2043 GCA_037441785.1 Candidatus Aminicenantota bacterium
AAGGAGTTTGGTCATGAATAGACTGGAAATAAAAGATAAACAGGTGCCAGAACTGGAAATAAACCATTTCTGGCTGGAAGAAGACTTGCCCCCCAGCCAACCGGCTCTTAGCCAGCAACAGTCCCTGATTTTTCCCGCTGACCAGGAAGTAGCGAGCGAAACCAGTGGGGCAAACCCGGACCTGATAAACGTCTACCTCAAGGACATGGGCCAGGTCCGGCTTCTTTCCCGGGAAAGGGAAATTGAGCTGGCCAGAAAGATGGAACACGGCGAGAAAGAAACAATCAAAGCTCTGCTCCAGACTGACCTCGGCCTGGAATACCTGGACCAGATATACCAGGCGCTCAAAAAGCAACCTGAACTCCTGACCCGCTGGTTTAACCTGCCCGATAACGACTTCAGCGAGCGTAATTTCCGAAAAACTCTGAACACTGCTCTCTACCAGCTTGCCTACCTGAGAAGACTGGCCAGCCGGCTAAAAAGACTCCCGGCTCAAAGAAAATACCGGGTCAAGCGGGCTCGGCTGACAGTAACTATGATGAAAGAGCTGATGAATCTCAACCTGCGCTGGGACCAGAAGTATGAGCTGATTGAGGCCATGAAAGAAAGATTGCGTCTGAACATAGCCTCTTCTTCAGGGACGAAAAAATCCCGGCTGCAACAAATCTACCAGAGGGTTATCAGAGGCCAGAGGCTGCGCCAGGAAGCCAAGAACGAGCTCGTTGCCGCCAACCTGCGTCTGGTGGTCTCAGTAGCCAAGAAATTCCAGAATCAGGGACTGAGTTTTCTGGACCTGATTCAGGAAGGAAACCTCGGCCTTATAAGAGCGGCAGAAAAGTATGACTACCGCCGCGGCCACAAATTTTCTACCTACGCTACCTGGTGGATAAAACAGTCCGTTACCAGAGCCATTGCTGACCAGGCTAGAACCGTGCGCATGCCTGTTCATCTGGTTGAAACCATCCAGAGGATGAAAAAACTGGCCCAGCAGCATTACCAGAAAGCTGGCCGAGAAGCCAGCGAGCGAGACCTGGCCAGAAAGATGAACTTACCCGAAGAGAAAATCACCGGCCTGGTTCTACTCTCCCAGGAAGAAGTTTCCTTAGAAACCCCGGTTAACGAATCCGGAGATACCATTCTGGGTGACTTTCTGCCTGATAGCACTGCGGCTGACCCCCTTGATTACTTTATCAACGCCAGCCTCCGGGAAAACCTCAGCCGAGCGCTGGAAGTCCTGGACGAGCGGGAAAAGGCTATCCTGATGATGAGATATGGGCTAGAAGATGGCCGCGAAAGCACGCTGGAAGAAATCGGCCAGCGCTTTGGTCTCACCTGGGAAAGAATCAGGCAGATTGAGCTGCGGGCTCTTAAAAAAATCCGTCAATCTGAGGCCGGCCGGGTTCTGGCCACCTTTCAGGCTTCTTAATTAATTGATATTAAATAATTTACAATAATTTCTGGCTTCCTCCGGCCAAATCTTGCAAAACCCCCTGAATTCTGTTAGTCTTTATAGCCTAAACAGGCTAAAACGACTGTAAGGATTATCCCTGCCATGAACGGGGTTCAGATAAAAAAGGTCAGCTTTATCGCTCCTTCTACCTGTTTGCCCCGCTGTGAAAAGAGCCTGGTAAACAAAACTATCCGGCGCCTGCGTAAAATTCTGGGCGATATTGAAATTGACGTTAGCCCTTATCTTTTTTCCAGCGACGAGCTGATTGACCACGTAACTGCTCCCCTGGAAGACCGGGCGGAAAATTTTAAACAGGCCATCAGAAACGCCGACCTGATAATTTCCATGGCTGGTGGAACCGGAGCTGAAGACATTCTGTTTAAAATTGACAGTAAGGATTACCAGGTCATCAAAGAAAGAAAGCCTATTTTTATCGGTTTCTCTGATTTTACTTTTTTATTGAACGATATCTACTACAACTCCAAGATCCCGGTCATCTACTTCCCCACCCTGAGGCTGGGACAGGGTAACCTGAAAAAAATAGCCGGGCTTCTTTTTGATGAGCCCATCAGATACCATGGCACGGCCTGGCT
>JBBIRN010000075.1:2053-9481 GCA_037441785.1 Candidatus Aminicenantota bacterium
GCCCACCCCGGAAAAGAATAGACGGTATTCCGCTGGGCGGCAATCTTTCCACCTTTGTCAACTACCTCAACCGCAAGGACCCACCGGCTTTTAACTGGAAACGGCACCTCCTGTTCGTAGAAGATGTCCAGATTGACGTGGAAGACCTCCACCGCCTGCTGGCCGCTTTAAGAAGGCATAAAGTTTTTAATGAAATCAAAGCTCTGGTCGTTGGCTCCCTGGCCTACTACAGTCGTAACGACAATTACCGCGCTGTTCAGAAAGAACATCTGCAGTTTATCAAAAACTACCTGGATGACATCATTGAGAAAAGAGAAAAAAAGGGTAATCCCCTGCCTATCCTGGCCGTTTCCAATTTTGGCCACAACATCCCCCGCAACCTGATGGCCATACCCATCGGCGGTTTTGTCAGCGTTGACCGGAAAAAAGAAATAACCTTCCGACTGCACCGTCCGAGGAAAAACGGCCACAAGACCAGCTAAGCTGATTAGCCAGGCTTTTTGCTTTAAACTTTCCTCAAAAAAGCAAGAGCTTGCAGGGCAGCCACACACCCTTCCCCGACGGCTGAAGCAACCTGTAACCCCCAGCCCGTGACATCTCCAGCGGCAAAAACTCCAGGCAGATTGGTCTGCTGGTAGCGGTCAACTACCAGGTTGCCCCGCTCATCCAGGGCCAAGCCAGCTTTACTGAAGAGGCTACTGGAAGGAATTTCACGAAAAATAAACACCGCAGAAACAGGTATTTCTTCCGTCTGCCCCTCTTTTTCTATAAGGACTTTCTGCACTCTTTTCTCCCCGGCAATTTCTTTCAGTTCGTAGCCTTCAAGAATGGTCAGCCCCTTAGCCCTGAGCTTCTCCAGTTCGGAAGATAACTCCGGCTTAATTTTCTTGCCGGGCAAGACTTTCACCTTGCAGCCAAGCTGGTCTAGTTCCAGGATTTCTTCAGTAGCTTCTTCAGAAAAGCCGTAGGCCAGGACTTCCCGTCCTCTATAAAGAGGTCCATCACAGGTAGCACAGTAACTTACGCCCCGACCGGTAAACTCTTCCTCTCCCTTTATCATTCTCTCTCTGGTAAAAGGGCGCCCGGTGGCAATGATTACAGTGCTGGCCTCTATGAAGGCACTTTTGGTAGTGACGTACTTCGGCTGCCCTTCCAAAGCCAGAGCAATAGCATCTTCTTTGAGAAACTCCGCCCCCTGAAACCTGGCCTGTTCTACTAACCTGTTGAGCAATTCCTGACTGTTGATTTTTAAAAATCCGGGATAATTTTCCAGTTCATAGCCCAAGGACAGCCTTGATGGGCTGCGGCCTTCAAGAATGATAGTTTTTTTTCCCGCCCTGGCCGCATAAATAGCAGCCGTCAAGCCGGCCGGTCCAGCCCCGATAATCAAAATTTCTGTCTTCAGGTTCTTTATCATTTAGGTCCTCCATCCTGTTTAATCTTTTATGTTTTCAGATGAAATTAAGAGAAATATATTCCTTGTCTCGCCAGATTAACGTTTTAATAGATTCCTGGCCTCAAAGCATTTCCTTCGTTTTTTTATTTTTTAATTATACACCAGCAAGGTCTTTAATACACACCTCTTCTAATTTAAACCTGCCGCCAAATATTGTATCCTAAGAAAGTAAAGAAAAGGCCATAGAGGAGAATAAAAAATGTTTTCATTTATCATTCACGCCGGTCATAAAAAAGTGGCCAGAAGTAAAATTTATTACC
Organism: Candidatus Aminicenantota bacterium; assembly: GCA_037441785.1. Taxonomy (GTDB): domain Bacteria; phylum Acidobacteriota; class Aminicenantia; order Aminicenantales; family Saccharicenantaceae; genus Saccharicenans. The sequence goes on from JBBIRN010000075.1 coordinate 3,770, forward strand.
GATCCAGGGGAAAAAGGTCATCTCTTGGGGCAGTTATCTTGCTCTCCATATTCTCTTTTTTATTTTGGGGCCAATTATTTCTGGTGGCTGACCCGGCGCGGCCATCACTGCTAAGGTTGAACTTAAAGGTGAGTGAGCGCGAAGGATTACGCCTCACCAGAATTGGCCATTCTGAAAAATCCGTTGAAGACATGGTTATCAGCCTTCCGTTGTTTTCCTGTCTTGTCTCAGAGGAATTGAAGTCAGCAGCCGAAGCCCGCCCCTCTGGCCCGGCCGAACCCACACTGGAACTCAGCTCTGCCCACCCTTCTGACCACAAATTAATTTTTTACCTATCAGGTCTCAAAGGAGAAGTTTCCCAGGCCATTTCCGTCTATCCTGGCCTGCACTTACTGGTCAATTTTAAGAATTTTTCTTCAGAAAAAATAAAAATAGAAAACCTGGTTCCGCTCGGCCAGGGACCTGACCGGGTTTACATCACTGCTGGTCTGCCCAATACCTGGCCCCATTACCTCAGCCGGACGTTACTCTACCGTCCTGGCCAAAAACCGCTGGGCGTGCTGCTCCCGGATAATGCCTGGCATCTCGGCTTCGTGGATCTGGAGATAAAGCCCGGAATCTACCTCACCGGTCTGGCCAGAAGGGGCCTCAGTGAAAAAGCTGAGGTCCGCCGCTGGGCCGTTACCCTGGAACCCGGTGGCTGGGTTGAATACCACCTTTATTTTGATGTGCACTCTGGCGCTCTTTCTCCCCAAACATCCGTAGCTGCCGAGCACCTGGTTAAATTACCGGCCTGGTTAACTGGCCTGAAAATGATGTTTCAGGAACGTTACCTTTACGACCTGGAAAAATTTGACCGCCGTCTCTACGAAAGAGAAGACCTGAAATGGGTCAGAAAAGCCTACCTGATGCTGCTGCAGTTTGCCTGGGACCGCACTTACTATGATTTTGAAAAACAGGAATACAGCTTCTACCGGAACCTGACGGCCTGGGATAAACTGGTTGGCGGCGTTGATATCTACGCCATCTGGCCCACCTGGCCGCGGCTTGGCCTGGACCAGAGAAATCAGTTTGACCTCTACCGCGACCTGCCCGGCGGTTTAAAGGAACTAAGAAACCAATCTGATTATCTTCACCGCCTGGGCAAGAAGTTTTTCCTTTCCTACAACCCCTGGGATGAAGGCACCAGGCATGAAGAACACCTCAAAGCCATGGAAAGCATACTCCGGGAACTTGAGGCCGATGGCCTCATCCTTGACACCTGGGGAGAATCAAGCCGGGAATTTCAGGACATGGCTGACCGGGTAAAACCCGGCATCATCATGTACAGCGAGGGCATGGCCGTGCCCAAAGATATGCCGGGTATTGTCACTGGCCGGGTGCATGACGCCCTTTATCTTCCACCGCCGCTTAACCTGAACAAGTTCATCAACCCTGAGTCAGCCATTTTCCGCGTCATTCAGTTAGGCGAAGGCCGCTTCCGAAGAGAAGCTTCGGTAGCTTTTTTCAACGGCTACGGGAGTGAAATTAACACCATGCGGCCGGCCAGGCCAGAGACCATGGAGGAAGACCTCCGCCACTTGGGCCGGACGCTCAAGATTCTCCGGGAAAACAACTCTGTGTTCACCAGCCGGGGCTGGATTCCTCTTTACCCTGTTTATCAGGACGGGCTCTGGGCCAACTGCTGGCCGTCTTCCGATAAGATCATTTTTACGGTCTTCAGCCTGAAACCTGAAGGCTACGCCGGGCCTCTTGTACCAGTCCAGGAAAAACAGGGCTGGCACTACCTGAGCCTCTGGCGGCATGAGGAAATAAACCCGGTTAGAATAGAAGGTCAAAGCTACTTGCCGGTTGAAGTGGAGGGTTTCAGCCAGCACTACCTTGATACCAGGCTGGAAGGAAACGTAGAATGCCTGGCTGTTTTCCCGGAAATAATACGGGCTGAGCGCTCCGGCGACCGGATTTCTGTGAAATTAAACAGGAAGCTTCCTGATAGTTACCTGGTCGTAACTGCCGGGAACCCTTCGTATGATTCTTACTCCATTAAACTCCCGGCCGCAGACACAGAATTTTCCCTCTGGGAAAAATTCAGAGGTCAGGGCGAAAAAATCGTCATCCAGCTTTACCACACCGGCGGAGAAATCGCCGACGAAAGAGTAATCAAATTGCCCACTGCTCTGCCCAGGCTGGTGGAAACGGTGAAGAAGACCGAGCCCGCGGAAAAAGCGCCAGAAGGTATGGTAGAAATACCAGCCGGTGAGTTCATTTTTACCACCGTGGGCAATCCAGATGATGCCAACCCGGTCATTCCCTACCCAGAAAAAGCCACGGGAGTGAAACTGACCATGAAGAAATTCTTCATTGATAAATATCCGGTGACCAACGCTCAGTTTGCGGAATTCCTGAAAAAATCCGGTTACCAACCCAAAGACCCGACCAATTTCCTCAAGCACTGGGTCAAGGGTAAACCGCCGGCCGGGCAGGAAAACCACCCCGTGGTCTGGGTCAGTCTGGAAGATGCCCTGGCCTATGCCCGCTGGGCTGGTAAAAGACTGCCCACCGAGGCTGAATGGCAGTACGCGGCTCAGGGCCCGGACGGACGTCTTTATCCCTGGGGCAACGAGTTCAAGCCAGAAAACTGCAACAACAAGAGCGGGCAGACGACACCGGTTGAGGCTTTCCCAGGTGGCGCCAGTCCCTTTGGAGTTATGGACCTGGTGGGTAACGTGTGGCAGATGACCGCTGATGTCTACGACAACGGCGTTTACCGCTACGTCATAATCAAAGGCGGAAGTTATTACTCGCCGGAATCAAGCATCTGGTACCCCAGAAGTGGACCTCTGCCCGTAAACCGGCAGCAGATTCACCTGCTGATGTCCCCTGCTCTTGACCGCTGCGCCACGGTTGGCTTCCGCTGTGTGAAAGATGCCAGATGAAAGGTGCGGAGGTGTCTGGTTTAGGTTTAATAAAGACCATCAAACAGCGGACAAATCTGTTCAAAAATCCACGCGGAGTAAACCTGAGGTAAACGCTGGCGGGCTTATTTACCAAAAGCTCAGCCGTTTATCGTTTATCAGGATTTTATCAGCTTTGTCTTTCTAACTAAAAGAGGATAAAAATTAAAACAACCTGCAAGAGCCTTTTAAAATGGAAGGACAACTCGTTATTATTCTGAGGCAAAAATGGCCGAAGACAAATCCTTTAAATTCCCTGCTTTTTTAGCAGAAAAGAGGCCTTCTGGCAGAAAAGACCGCTAATTATCCAGGTAGAAAAATTTGATGTTTCAACCCAACTATGGCTGTAAAAGCAGGGAATAATTTTTCGGCTCAGGCTTAATTAATCAGGAGCCCTTCACCAGCTCCAGGTTTTTGAGGCCGTTTTCTTCCAGTTCTTTCTCGTACTTTTCCAGGTACTTACTTTTCTTTTCCATAAATTCGTCAAAGTCAATCTTATCCAGGGGGGTCTCGCCGTATTCTTTAAGAGCATCCCTTTCCGCCAGGCGGTTAATCAGCTCTTCCCAGAAACAGAAACCATCATACTCTCCGATAAAGTCCTGCAGACTCTCTTCGTACTCATAAGATGGCAGGTACTTACCTTCCATTTCATCCTTAACCACCCGACCTTCCAGGCCAGCCTCCGGTGCATGGGAGAGTATATGAGAAACAACCTCAAAATATTCTTCCAGGTAATCGTCCGTGCGGTAAGCATTTATCATCCAGTTACCCAGGTACACCAGGTCCAGCAGTTTTTCGTACTGTTCTTTGGTCAAATTGATTTGCATGCTTTTATTCTCCTTGGCAAACTAACCTCAGTATACCTTAAAGCGGCACTTAATACAAACTGACTTTGAGAAAAAGGGCTACCCGCGATCGTTATCTGATTAGCTGAATAATAAAAATTTTCCACTAATAAACTCTTGCCCACTGGAGCTCAAGAGTATAAAAATAATTACATGAAGAAAAGCAAATCAGTCCCGGAAAAGAAACTGGAGCTGACGCCTGAATTTCAGAAAACCCTGGACCTGCTGGAAAACACTGACCGCTCGGTTTTCATCACCGGACGGGCGGGCACCGGCAAAAGCACGCTGCTGGACTATTTCCGAAATAACACCAAAAAAAATGTCGTCGTCTTAGCTCCGACCGGCGTGGCCGCCCTGAACGTTCAGGGCCAGACCATTCACTCTTTTTTTCAGTTCCTGCCGGATATTACCGTGGATAAAGTTAAAAAACTGGCCGGGAATAAAAGACAATTGCTCCAGAACCTGGACACCATCATCATAGATGAAATCTCCATGGTGCGAGCTGACCTGCTGGACTGCGTGGACATGGCCTTGCGCCTTAACCGTGATTTTCCGGAGCTGCCCTTTGGCGGTTTGCAGATGGTCATGATCGGCGACCTCTACCAGCTTCCACCGGTGGTGACGGGAAATGAAAGACCGGTCTTTACCCACCATTATAATTCACCCTACTTTTTCTCTGCCCGCGCTTTTCAGGATGAAAATTTTCAGCCAGAATTTATTGAGCTGGAAAAGGTTTTCCGGCAGAAAGAAGCTGATTTTCTGGAGCTGCTCAACGCCATCCGCAACCGGTCGGTAACCGAAGAACAGCTGGCCAGGCTGAACTCCCGCTGCCAGCCAGACTTTGAACCTGAGGAAGATGATTTCTACATAACTTTGACCAGCACCAATGAAGCAGCGGACCGCCTTAACCAGCAACGTTTAGACCGCCTGCCGGGCCAGCCGCATCATTATCGTGGAGAGATTGACGGTGAATTTGACCGGGCCAGCCTGCCGACCTCAGAAAGCCTGGTCTTAAAAGAAGGAGCTCAGGTTATGCTCCTCAACAACGATGTCTATGACCGCTGGGTTAACGGGACAATTGGCCGGGTGGAAGAAATCATCAGAGTGCCGGAAAAACCAGATGTCATCATGGTCCGGCTCCAGGATGATCACCTGGTGGATGTAGTACCTCACCAGTGGGAAATTTTTCATTTTGAGTTTGACCGGAAGAAGAAAAAAATTATCAGCCGGGTGGTCGGCACCTTCACTCAATATCCCCTGCGCTTAGCCTGGGCGGTAACCATCCACAAAAGCCAGGGTAAAACTTTTGACCGGGTCATCGTGGACATTGGCTCCGGCACTTTTGCTCCGGGCCAGGTTTATGTGGCTCTCAGCCGCTGCACCAGTTTTGAAGGATTAATCCTTAAAAAACCCATCAAGAAAAAGCACATCCTGATGGATTACCGGGTGGTCAGGTTTCTCACTCAGTTTCAGTACAAAAAGGCTGAAGAAAAAATACCGCTGGAAGTCAAAAGACAGAGGATTAAAGAAGCTTTAAAGGATGGGTTATGGCTGGAGATAACCTACCTGAAGCCTGATGACACCAAGAGTCGTCGGGTAGTCCAGCCTTTAAAGCTCGGTTACCAGCAGTATGGCGGTAAAGAATTTGAAGCTTTGGTGGGCTACTGCCATCTGCGCCAGGAAGAAAGATGTTTCCGGCTTGACCGCATCCTGGAGATAAAACTGCTCCAGCCAGAAAACAAAAAACAATAAAACAAAATGGCCGCCTGCGGTTGACGGTTGCCGCGGTTGCCGGTAAAATTTCTGATCATGAAATTCAAAGGCGTTATTTTCGACCTGGACGGCACTCTGCTTGATACCATCGAAGACATCACCATTGCTCTGAATGCCGTGATGTCAAAATACGGTTTCAG
>JBBIRN010000076.1:0-9356 GCA_037441785.1 Candidatus Aminicenantota bacterium
CATCATTTATTTAACTTCAAACAACCTGGTTGTTTATCTTCTTTTGCTTCTGACTTTGACCGGAGAAAATTTTTTTTCCTTATTATTTAAACGGTTTAAATTTGTCTAATGTTTAGGCAGCTTAAAACTTAGAGGATTCAAAAGAGGATAAGAGGATAAAAGGAAAAGGTTTTAAAGCAAACAAATGCGAATACTTGCCCGGAGAAAATTTTGCCCCAGCCCGGGTGCCAGGTGTCAAAGTTGCTGAGGTGGCCTTTTTAAGCTATCATTTAATTCAAACTAAAAAATTAAATTAAGGTGAGAAGGAAAATGGCAGGAAAGAAATCAAACGCCAGGCCTGAATATACAGAAAAGGAGGCCCGGGCAGGCCTGAAAGCCCGGTTGCCCGAGATTCAAACTTTCCCGAACCAGTTCCCGGATTATGAAATTACCATAGAAATTCCAGAATACACTTCAGTTTGCCCCAAAACCGGTCTGCCGGATTACGGGAAAATAACCATCTGGTACGTGCCGGACAAAAAAGTTATTGAGCTTAAATCCCTCAAGATGTACATCCTGGCCTACCGCAACCTGGGGATTTTTTATGAAAACGCCGTAAACCGCATCCTGGAGGATGTGGTCAAAGCCTGCCGGCCCAAAAAGGCCATGGTCCGGGGAGAATTTACCCCGCGCGGTGGTTTGAAATCCACAGTGGAAGCCCGCTACCCACGGAGTCAAGAACAAGAAAAGTAATACTACCCCAAAATTTTTCCGAGAGAAAAAATGAAGGACAGGAATGTATACCAGAATAATGACCATAACAATGAGATAAAGGCTGCTGCTCACCAGAATGGTCTGGTCCAGGGCTCAAGTTCTACTCGGGCCAATCTGGCAAAAGAGGCCCGGCCGGTAGAAGCGCCACCTTCCTTCGGCCTGACTGATTTGCTGATGGTCCTGACCACTATGATCTGGGGAGCCAATGTCACGGTTATTAAGGTCTCTTTTACCCAGATGCCACCCCATGCTTTCAACCTGGCCCGGTTTCTGGTAGCGGCCATGCTTTTTGCCGGCCTTATCTGGAGAAGCGGAGAAGGTTTTTCTGTCAGCCGGGAAGACTGGCCGCGGGTTATTTTCCTGGCCCTCGCGGGAATTACCCTTTACCAGGTTTTCTTCATCACCGGGTTAAGCAGAACTGCGGCTTCTCTGGTTTCCATGGCCAATGCCATGACCCCGATTTTTATTGCTTTGCTGAGTACAGCTTTTGGTTTTGAGCGCCTGCGCTGGACAGGCTGGCTGGGTATTGCTCTGTCTGTGGTCGGCTTCTACGGGATTGTTTTTGGCCGCCCCAACGGCTTTAGCCTGAAAGGAGGAGAAGTCGGCGGAGTTTTTCTCATTCTCCTGGCTGGCCTGATGTGGGCTTTTTATACCATTTTTGCCAGGCCGGTGCTTAAAAAGATGTCAGCCCTTAAGCTGGCCGGCCTGACCAACATCATAGGCACGATTTTTTACCTTCCCTTTGCCTTAAAAGAATTCAGCCGGGCTGATTTCTCAAAAGTTACTGCCTGGGGCTGGGCTGGTCTTTTGTATTCAGCTTCTCTGGCTCTGGTTTTTGGGTTTGTCATCTGGTACCGGTCCGTGGAAAAGGTTGGCGGAGCCCGGACCGGGGTTTACAGCAACCTGACTCCGGTGTTTGGCGTTCTGGGCGCCTGCCTTTTTCTTGGCGAAAAAATCACCTGGTTGCAGGTGCTCGGCGCCACGGTTATTTTCTTCGGCGTTTACCTCACCAGAAATGGTCATCAGCTGTTTAAAAAGAAAGCCTGAGGACCCGGCCTGCTGGTAACTCAGCTTCTGTTTCTATTTTATGCCGTAAACTTTGTGCAGCTGGCAGGAAAGCCGGATGTTTGGCACTCTGGTCTTTACTGCTTCTAAGTATAACTTCCAGGCTTTCCGGTAGCTCCAGCTGGCAGCGGATTGCGGCTGTAAAATTAAGGGAATTTTTTCTGCAAATAGTTTTCTGATTTTTTTAACGGTTTTTAATTCAAGGTCTCTGGTAACCACCAGTTTAACTTCGCGGGCTCTGGAACGCAGGTCGGGAGAAACTTGGTAAGCCGGTGGCTTGGGGGGGACCGTCAGCCAGTCCACTCTAAAATTCAGCGGCCTGGTCCCGTTGGTTTCCAGTTGCAGGCAAAAACCGGCCTTCTTCAGTTCCCGGGCCAGAGGCCTTAAGTCCTGAAGAAGGGGCTCACCGCCGGTCAGCGCTACCCAGCGGGTGGGTAGAGCCTCAGAAATTCCTACTATTTTACTAAGAATTTCCGCGTTACTCATCAACTGCCCGCCACTCCAGGCATACTTGGTGTCGCAGAATGAACATCTGAGGCTGCAGCCACTGAAGCGAACGAAGATGGTGGGCTCTCCCTGCCGGAGACCTTCTCCTGCAGCTGAGAAGAAAATTTCCTTAATCTTCAGTGTAGGTAGCGGCCGCATCTTCAGATTCCCAGACGGTGACAGCAGTAACCGGATAATGTTTTTTAAGCCGGTGGAAAATTTCCCGGGCCAGGTTCTCAGCCGAGGGGTTAAAATCAAAGATTTCGTTGAGCAGGGTGTGGTCGGGTAAAATTTCAGCCAGCTTTTTCTTTATCTCAGTGAAATCTATACCAATACCAGTGCGGTCCAGCTCCCTGACAGCAATTTCCACCTCCACCTGAAAGGTATGGCCGTGAAGCTTTTCACATTTTCCCTGGTATTCACGAAGATAATGGGCGGCGGAGAACTTGTCCCGGACTTTAAGTTTCCAACTCATATTTTCCCCTCCTTTTTCAGGCGCAGAAGAAGATGGTCTTCCTGGCCCACTTCCTGCCAGGCTTTCTTTCTGAGCAGGCAGGCTGAACACCGGCCGCAGGGAATTTCCTGGCCGGCGTAGCAGGTAATTGAATAAGAGTAATCAACACCGATTGACAGGCCATACTCAATTATCTGAGATTTTTTCATCTGCAGAAATGGAGCCACTACTCTGAACTTTTTTCCTTTAAACTTTACACCCGTACCTTCGTTGATGGCTCTTTCCATGGCCCGGACGAAACTTCTGGTGGTATCGGGGTAATTGGGAGAGTCAATGATGTTAAAGCCGCAGACCAGGTCCTGAAGCCCCAGGGTCTCAGCCAGGGCCGCGCTTAAAGAAAGAAAGATGCCGTTGCGAAAAGGCACGTAAGTTACGGGCAGGCCCCTTTTTATGTCCTTTTCCGTTTTGAATTCCGGGACCTCCAGCGTCCGGTCAGTTAGGGCTGAGCCTCCAACCTGACGCAGGTCAATCTTCAGAATCTTCGGGTTAAGGCCAAGTTTCTGGCAGATTTTTCTGGCCATCCGGACCTCTACCCGGTGCCGTTGCCCGTAATCAAAAATGACCGGGACTACTTTCTGGTATCTCAGCCGGGCCCAGTACAGGGCGGTGGTAGAGTCTATGCCCCCGGACAGAAGCACCACACAGCCTTCTTTTTTTACTTTATTAACTTTACCTGGCTTTTTGTTCATGACTGCTTTCTCGGAGATTTTAAAACGGGCTTATATGACCGCCAGGTAAAATCATACATCAGCCGCCTTAATCTCTCAACTTTATCCCCCAGCCCGGCCGCCAAAACCCGGTCAGGACTACAGGTAACGCGAAGTATCAAGGCTGAGGCCCATAAGTTTAGCCGGTATAAACATCAAGCAGTTTCAGCTCTTCTGGATGGCTTTTTTCTCTGAACAGGATTTTAACTTCCGGGCTTCGGCCGCGGTTGACATGACCTGGGGTGGGTGCTAATGTATAAAAAATGTTTGAGATATGAATGGCCCATGAACATTCTGGAAACATTAACCAACAGCGGAGAAGAGGTTCGCGGTCAGCGGCTGATTATCCGTGATGACCAGTATGAACTGTCTGAACTGCAGAGCATTCTGGAGCAGGCGGCCAGAAAAAAAGTCGCCGTCAACCTGATAGACAGCGGTCAGCTTGACCAGCCGCAGCTGGAATTACTGACTCAGTTTCCGTTTTCTTATTACACCTCTGACCGCACGAGAGAAGATTTTCTAAACCTGACGCTTCTTTCAGAGATCCTGGCTAAGAAAAAAAGGCCGGTTTATCTGTTATTAGAGAAAAACCTGAACCATAACCAGGAAATCTTCAACCATCTGGAATTTTTTACTTCTGTGTTTGTTTCTTCCAGAGAAAAAGCCGTGGACCTGGACTGGCTGGTCTCGCTTTCTCAGGTTATTTCGGCTTCTGGAACAAACCTCGTTTATTATCACCACCAGAATCTGGAAGAAAAATTAGCAGAAGTCAGTCAAAAATCAGTGTGGATACATATATCTAACAGGAATTTTTCGGAAGACCAGGAAATTATGCTATCAGACCTGTCTAAAGAGATTAAGAAAAGAAAAGGACAGCTGGTGGTCCATGTGGACCGGGCTATACCTGAACATTTTCTTGAGCTTCTCGACCGCAGCGGAGCTTTTTTGATTTTCAACCTGCCCCCGATGGAGACCGGTTCCAAACTTTATAAGCTGGAGAGAAGCTGGCGGAAAAAGCAACTTCCGGAAAGAGCTTACTATCTTTACCCGAGCATTATGGCCTGAGTTTATAAGTTTTTGTTCTTTGGAAATTTCTGGCCGGAAATTGTTTCGCTGAGTGAAATTTTGAATATAATATATCTTCTTATTTTGCTTCTGGATGTTAAAAATGGAAGAAAAAGAAAAAAAAGGTTACGAAGAAAATAATAATCAGGCCTGGCAGGCTCTGCAAAAAGTCAAAGAAGCAGAAGAAAGAGCCAGACTCCTGGTAGAAGAAGCTCGCCAGAAAACTTTTCCGGAAATCATCAGGAAAGCTGGAGAAGAAGCAGAAGAGATAAAAAAGAAGATTCTCGGTGAAGCCCGCCAGCAGGCAGAAAAAATCAAGAAAGAAACCATAGCCCGGGCTGAGGCCGAGGCGGCTGAAATCAAGCGGCAAACAGAAGCCGAAAAGCAGGCCCTTTTAAAACGGGCTCAGGAAAATTTTGACGAAGCGGTCAGGAAAACCTCGGAAAAATTACGCCAGAAGCTGAGTTCAAGGGAAGGCTGAAAATGGCCATTTCTCCGGTAAAACGGTTTGAAATCCTTTTGCCCCAGGAACAGCTGGATGGGTTTCTGTCTTACCTTCAGGAGCTCGGCGTAGCCCAGCTTGATTCCCTTCCCTATGAGGACTGGAAATTAATCCCGGCCGAAACAGATGTTTCTGAGTACGAAAGGTGGATAACGCGGCTTAACCACCTGCTCAACAATCTGCCAGAGACAGAGCCGAAAAAAGGGTTGGATAAGCTCCTGGCCCAAAAACCAAAATATTCTGCCAGCCTGAGGAAAGCCCTGCTGGATTTTAATTACCAGAAAGTAGTGGAGGATTACGAAGCGCTGGAAAACCGGAAGCATGAGCTTCTGCAGGAGATAAAGCAGCTGGAGAAAGAAGAAGAGTTTCTCAGTCCTTTAACTGTCTTCACCATACCGCTTAAAGAATTGACCCGGCTGAAAACCTGTCAGGTGGAACTGGTGCAGGTGCTGCCGGCTGACCTCAAGAGAATTCTGGAAGAAGCTCGGCAGCTGGAAGTGGCGGTGGAGGTGATTGACCGGACTAAAAATTCCGTTCTGTTAATGATTATTTTCTACCAGACAGCCCGGCCCGAAGTGGAAAGGATTTTTTCTGACCTTAAAGCTAACTTCCTGGTTTTAAACGCCTACCTGAGCCGAGCTTCAGCCGGTGAAAAAATAGAAGATATTCTTAAAGACCTTCAGAGAAAAAAAGAAGAAAAGAAAAAGCTGGTCATGCAGCTGGAGAAAGAGCTGGCCAGCTTTGCTGTGCACAGGCCAGCGCTGATGGCTGTCCATGATGTGCTGCTTAACGAAAAAGAAAAGATGGCTGGTGCCAGCCTGGCTGGCCTGACGGAAAAAACCTGCCTGCTCACAGGCTGGGTTCCGGCTGCTGAGGCAGAGAGGTTTTCTGAAAAAGTACATAAATACTCGGAATTGGTTTTTTTAACCCTGCGCGACCCATCGCCAGAAGAACAGGAACAGGCTCCGGTCATACTGGAAAACCCAGAAGTTTTAAAACCATTTGAAATAATCACCAGTCTTTATGGTTTGCCCCAGCCGCGAACCATAGACCCCACTGTTTATCTAGCACCTTTCTTTTTTGTCTTTGTTGGTCTGTGCGTGAGCGAAGGTGGTTATGGTTTTCTGGTGACGCTTTTAAGCCTTCTTTACCTCAAGCTGGCCAAGCCCCAGGGTGGCACCCGAATGTTCATGCGCTTGATGCTTTACCTTGGCCTGTCCAACGTGGTCTTCGGAACGCTGGTTGGTGGCTGGTTCGGTTTTCCGATAAAACCGTTGCTCCTCATTGACCCGCTCAAGGACCCGATTCCGTTTATGATTTTATCCCTGATTCTTGGTTTCATTCAGGTGCTTCTTTCCACCTTCCTCAGTCTGGTCAAAGAATACCGGGAAGGGAACAAGGTGGGAGCCATTGCCGTCAAGGGCGGCTGGATAATTCTTTTGCCGTCGCTCCTCGGTTACCTGGCTCTGAAACAACCCTGGTTTGGGTACCTGGCTCTTCTGGGCGCGGCTGGTATTGTTCTTTTTACTTCCAACTCCAGAAATCCGGTGGCCAGAGTTTTCAGCGGTCTCTATGGACTTTATGGCATTTCCGGTTATATGGCGGATATCCTTTCTTACTCCAGGATTCTGGCCCTGGGCCTGTCCACCGGCGTCATTGCCATGGTGGTCAATTCCATGGTCCAGATCGTCTGGAAAATTCCAGTCATCGGCTGGTTAATCGGAGTTCTGGGGTTTATCGGCGGACATCTTTTTAACCTGGCCATAAGCTTTCTGGGAGGTTTTGTCCATTCCATGAGGTTGCAGTTTGTGGAATTTTTCACCCGTTTTTACCAGGCGGGTGGTCGGCCCTTTAAACCATTTAAATTAGAAAACAAATACGTGGAGTTTATCAGGTGATAAATAAAAAGAACTGGATTCCAACAGGAGGTAGAAAATGACCTTAGGTTTGACCTTAGCTATTCTCGGAGCAGCCCTGGCCGTGTTTTTAGCTGGTATCGGTTCAGCCATCGGCGTTGGTCTGGCTGGACAGGCTGCTTCAGGCGTGATGAGCGAAGACCCGTCAAAGTTTGGTTCTATGCTGTTACTGGCGGCTCTGCCTGGAACTCAGGGCATCTACGGGTTTTTAAGCGGCTTCCTGGTCATCTTGAAACTGGGGCTTCTTGGAGCTCAGGCCGCCCAGCCCACTGTTCAGCAAGGACTTCAGATAATGTTTGCTTGTTTTCCGGTGGCTTTTGCTGGACTGATTTCCGCCATTCACCAGGGCAAAGTCTGCGCTGCCGGCATTTACATGGTGGCCAAGCAGCCGAAAGAAATGACCAAACCCATGGTGCTGGGGGCTCTGGTGGAGACCTACGCGGTTTTAGGCTTGCTGGCTACGGTGTTGCTGCTTAATGGTATTAAGCTTTAACTCTATTCGTCAGGACCAGGAATTAAAATGAGTCTGGAAAAGATACTGGAAAAGATTGAGCTGGAGGCGCAGGCTGAAGTGCAAAAAATTGTGGAAGAAGCCCGGCAGAAAGGCGAAGCCATAAAAAAAGAAGCTGAAGAAAAAGCCAGAGAGCAGGCTGCAGATATGATAAAGCAGGCCGAAGCTGAAGCCAAGCTGGAAGCCAGCAGAATCTTAACTGAGGCCCGACTCCAGCAAAGAATGGAACTTCTCAAAACCAGGCGGGAACTTATTGACCGGGTGCTTAAGGCTGCCCTCCAGAGAGAGGAGTTTAAAAAAGCTCAGTTGAAGAAAGAAATAGTTTCACGAGAAGGACTAAGGGAAGAAACCATTCCGGCCGAACGTCTTCTTTCGGAGGTCGGCCCGGAAGTAGAAAATGACGTAGTGAAGTGGCTGAAGATTTAAAATGGCACGTCAGTATTCTCCTTTGGATTATGCCTTTGCCGTTGGCCGCGTCAGGGCCCTGGAGAACTATCTTATTCCCGCAGCAGTTTTTCGGGAGGCCGCTTCAGCGGAAACTACAGAAAGAGCGCTGGAGATTATTTCCGATGCGGGCAGGTACGGCGAAGAACTTCTTTCTGCTAACACTCCAGAAGCGCTGGACCGCGTTTTGAAAAAAGAAAGAATGGCCCTGGATTTCGCCTTGCAGGAACTTTTCTTAGAGAAGGAGCATTTTGCGGTTTTCCGGGCGATGGATAACCTGCGTCAGGCTCCTGACCTGCTCTCCAGCCTGGAAAATCCCTTTGTCCGGGAATATTTGCAGAAGAGGATAGACCTGGCCAACCTGAAAATTTTCCTCCGCTGCCGTTATCTGGAAAAACCGGCTTCCTGTCTGGAAGAAAATTTTATTCCGGGCGGCAAGCTGGAGAAAAAATTTTTTCTGGAGCTTTTGGAAACTCCGCTGGAAGAAGTGGCCTCGGCGCTGAGGGCTTATTCCTACGCTGAAGTCTGGAAAGCGGGGATGAGCTTTCTCCTGACCCAGGAAAGTTTTGTGGTCTTTGAGAGAGAAGCAGAAAACCTGCTGATTAATTATTTAAAAGGTGCCAAACAGATTACTTTCGGCCCTGAGCCACTTTTTGCTTACGGCCAGGCTAAAAAGCAGGAACTCAAGCTGGTGCGTCTGGTGTTAGTGGGGAAAATGCTGGCTGTGCCGGATAACATAGTCAAAGAAAGGATAACTCAGACCTATGTCTGATAAGAACATGGTGGCTATCATTGGTGACAGGAATTTGTTCCTGCCACTTCAGGCTTTTGGCCTGACGATCTTTTCGCCCACCACGGTGGAGGAAGCCAGGGAGATGCTGGCTCAGGTTGTGGACCAGAAGTATGCCCTCTGCCTCATTCAGGAAGACTGGATGGAAAAACTAAAAAGTGAGCTGACGGCCCTGAGTCAGAAATTTTCTCCGGTGTGGATGGGCTTTTCTGATTACCGAGGAATTTCTGAAGCCATGGCAAAATTCATGTCCGAGCTTTCCATCAAAGCCACGGGCTCGGATGCACTTTTCTCCAGAGGAAGGAAGAACCATGAGACAAGGTAAGATAATAAGAGTAGCTGGACCGCTGGTCGTGGCCGCCGAATGCCTCGGGGCCAAAATGTACGACATGGTCAAGGTGGGTAATCTCGGTCTGATTGGTGAAATCATTGAACTTAACAACGACCAGGCCTACATTCAGGTTTACGAAGATACCACCGGTGTTGGTCCGGGTGAACCGGTCGTGCTGACAGAGAAGCCTCTGTCGGTGGAACTCGGCCCCGGGCTTTTAGGTTCCATCTACGACGGGATTCAGAGGCCGCTGGACATAATCAGAGCCAAGC
>JBBIRN010000077.1:0-9352 GCA_037441785.1 Candidatus Aminicenantota bacterium
TCTTTTCGGGGAGATAGGGTTAAATTTTCTCTGCATACCAAGTTAGTAGCTTCGGTAACAGCGGGCGTGATTTTTGGGGGTGCGCTCCTGGTCTTTCTTTCCGACTACAGGCTCGGGTTGGCCGGCTTGCCCTGGAAAGAAAAGGTGCTGGTGCCGCTTTTCCATACCATTTCCGCCAGGACAGCTGGTTTTAACACTATTGACCTCAATCAATTATCAGTTGCTTCCATCCTGGTTATTATTCTGGTCATGTTTATTGGAGCTTCACCCGGCTCTACTGGCGGCGGTGTGAAAACGACGACTTTTGGTGTTATTTTTGCTTTTATCAGGTCAAGAATAAAGGGTTACGAAGTTCCCAGCATATTTTCCCGCGGTCTCAAAAACGAGGATATCATCAAGGCCTATACTCTAATTTCCCTGGCCGTGAGCTTGATTTTTGCTGCCACCTTTGCTCTGCTCCTTATCCAGCCCGAGTTATCCATCAAGGCCGCGCTGTTTGAAGTAGTCTCGGCCTTTGGCACGGTGGGGCTGTCGCTGGGCATAACCCCCCAGCTTCATCCTCTGAGCAAGCTGGTGCTGATAATTGTTATGTACACCGGACGGATCGGGCCTTTGACCATGCTTTATGCTTTTAGCCGGGTTAAGCCAGCCGGGACCTACCAGTTTGTTGAAGAAAACGTCATGGTGGGTTAAAATTACCCATGAATCATGAATTTTTGCGCATCTGAGGGAGAAAAGAGATGAAGTTTGCAGTCATCGGGCTTGGCAGTTTTGGCAGCTATTTAGCCAGGACTCTTTATGAAAAAGGGCATGATGTTCTGGTCATAGATAAGGATAAAGACAAAGTAGAAGAAGCCAAAGATTTTTCTACCCAAGCTGTCTGGATGGACTCGGCGGATAAAGACAGCCTTCAGGCCCTGGGTGTCCAGGACATGGACGTGGTGGTGGTCAGTCTGGGGCCGGAGATGGAACCGTCCATCCTGACGGTGCTCTACCTCCATGAGCTGGGGGTAAATAAAATTCTGGCTAAGGCTTTAAGTGCTGACCACGGAAAAATTCTGGAGGCTATCGGCGCCACTGAAGTTATTTACCCGGAAAGGGATATGGCCATCCGTCTGGCTCAAAGGTTAAGCTCACGGAATGTGCTGGAGTACCTACCCCTAGCGGAAAACATCAGCATCCAGGAAATTGTCCCGCCGGAAGCTTTTATCGGCAAAAAATTAAAAGACCTGGACCTGACCAACAAATCCGGGTTCAGGTGATTGCCGTAAGGCAGCTGGTGCCGGAAAAACTAATTTTTATCCCGGGCGCTGATTTTGTCATCAAAGACAGCGATGTGCTGGTGGTCCTGGGTGAAGAAAGTAACATCGCTGAATTATGTGCCTGCAAGAAGTAATTTCTGGATAATTTCTCTGGCCACCTGCTTGGCTTTTTCTCCTGTTTCCCTGACCGGCCCAACGCAAGACGGACAACCTTCCTCACAGGGGCAGGCCTTGATGGTTTCCAGACAGGCCTGAAGCAGAGAGCGGTGAAGCTCAAAGAGAGCCGGGCTCAATCCGATGCCGCCCGGGAAATTATCATAAAGGAAAATGTTCGGGGAAAAATCCGGGGTTAAAGCCTGCTGAAACCTTTCTGTGAAAGGCACTTTGCGGCTTGGCAGTTCCCGCGGGGGAATGGATTGGCCGGTCAGGTTGTCGCCAATGGCCACACCCAGGTCGTGAAGGTCGCACATGAGAAATAGCGGGGCCACGTGGTGCAACAGGTAGGAAAGACCAAAAAGGCCGTTGATTCGCTGCTCTGCGGTAAACGGAAGAGTCTGGTAGATTTCCGCCGGAATGGTCAGCCAGAAACCGGTAGTGCTCATCTCATTCTGCGGCAGCTGCAGGTCTCCGGCGCCGACGTTTTCCATGGTGTGGAATTTAATCTTTTTGAAACCTACCACCTGCGTGGCCACGTGCACTTCACCGTGAGAGGTCCAGCCCTGGGGCAAATCACGGCGGTCAAAAACGTCCAGGATTTTCACGTTGGTGTAATCTATGGCATCGGTAAAATAATCAACGTCAGTCTTGCGGACGTAAGCTTTGCGCTCTTCGTAATCAAACTTTTCCACGAAATACTGTTCACCTTCGCAGATGTAAATGGCTTTCGGGTGGAGAGTGGTCAGGGCGGAAGAAAAATCCACTTCAGCAATGACCCGCGGTTTTTCGGTGATATCCACGACCACAAAGTTGTCGGAGCTGATGCTCCGCAGGGAAATGGCGTCAGCCGGGTAAGCTTCAGAGGTCCAGAACCATTTATTCTGAGTGTGATGCAGCAGGTGTTCTTCTTCCAGGACCTTGAGTATTTCGCCGATTTCCATCCGGCCGAACTTTTCTCCGTCTTCAAACGGCAGCTCAAAAGCCGCGCACTGGATATGGCTGACCAAGATGGAAAGGTTGTCCGGGTTGATAAGAGCCATTTCCGGCGGACTGGAAAAGAAATAATCGGGATGGTTGACAATAAACTGGTCAAGCGGAGAAGAAGAAGCCACCAGCACAGCCGCAGATTTTCCGGTCTTGCGTCCGGCTCTTCCAGCTCTCTGCCAGGTGCTGGCAATGGTGCCCGGATAACCGGCCAGCACAGCTACGTCAAGCGTGCCGATGTCTATGCCCAGCTCCAGGGCGTTGGTGGAAACCACCCCGAGTATTTTCCCTTCTCTCAGGCCCTTTTCTATTTCCCGGCGCTTGAGCGGCAGATAACCGCCCCGGTAACCGCGAATAAGCCCTTCATCCTTCAGGCTTTTTTCTATGTCTTCTTTTAAGTAAGTCACCAGCACTTCAGTCAGCAAACGGCTCTGGGCAAAGACAATGGTCTGCAGGTTGTTTTTTAGGAAAATGGTGGCAATTCTCCTGGCTTCGTTGATGTATGACCTTCTGATGCCCAGTTGCGGGTTTACTACGGGTGGGGTGTAGAAGACAAAGTATTTTTCCCCCCGCGGGGCGCCGTTCTGGTCTATTAACTCCACTGGCTCTTCAATCATCTTCTCGGCCATGTCTACCGGGTTAGCGATGGTGGCGGTGGAAAGAATGAACTGGGGTTGGGAGCCGTAGAAGGCAGCTATTCTTTTAAGTCTTCTGATGACGTTGGCCACGTGGCTGCCAAAGACTCCGCGGTAGTTGTGTAGCTCATCCATGACCACGTACTTGAGGTTTTCAAAAAGTTTTATCCACTTGGTATGGTGGGGCAGGATGCCGGTATGCAGCATATCCGGGTTGGTGATGATGATGTGTCCCTGGGCCCGGATGGCTTTGCGGGCATCCTGGGGAGTGTCGCCATCGTAGGTGAAAATGCGAATGTCTTCGCCCAGAAGCTCTATGATGTCGTTGAGTTCAGCCATCTGGTCCTGAGACAGAGCCTTGGTGGGGAAAAGGTAAATGGCCCGGGCTGAAGGCTCTTTTAAGATGCGGTCAAGAACCGGCAGGTTGTAGCAGAGAGTTTTTCCTGAAGCGGTGGGGGTGACTACCACCACGTTTTTTCCCTGGTTAACTTTTTCCCAGGCCTGGCGCTGGTGGGAAAAAAGCGAGGCAAAGCCTTTTTTCTTCAGGGCTTCCACCAGAGCCGGATGGGCTTCTTCCGGGTAATCGGCAAAAAGACCGGCCTGGGGCGGCAGGTATTTTATGGT
Source organism: Candidatus Aminicenantota bacterium (assembly GCA_037441785.1). GTDB lineage: Bacteria > Acidobacteriota > Aminicenantia > Aminicenantales > Saccharicenantaceae > Saccharicenans. Next base: position 3,662 of record JBBIRN010000077.1, read on the forward strand.
TGTAATACTTCCATAAGGCTCAGCCATCCGGCGCAGCTGGTTGATGGCCGTGACCAGTTTTTCTTCTTTTTCAAAGGCGTCCATGGTTGTTATTTATTATAGATTATAAGGTAAGTTTGTGAAATGTTTTTTTTGCTGGCTCCAGCCGAAATCAGGGTCGGACGTGCTAAAATATAAGCATGCTGCAGGAAATCAGAGTAAGAAAAGCGGCTCAGCACAACCTGAAGAAGGTAGATGTGACCTTGCCGCGGAACAGGCTGGTGATCATCACCGGGCCGAGTGGCTCGGGCAAGTCTTCCCTGGCTTTTGACACCCTTTTTGCGGAGGGACAGAGAAGGTACCTGGAGTGCCTTTCAGCTTATGCCCGGCAATTTCTGGAGCAGCTGGAGAAACCAGAAGTTGAATCAATAGAAGGGCTATCACCAGCCATCTCTGTTGACCAGAAGACCATAAGCTACAACCCGCGCTCTACGGTGGGGACTATAACGGAAATATATGATTTTCTGCGCCTGCTTTATGCCCGGGTGGGGACGATTTACTGCCCGGAATGTCAGGTGGAAGTCAGCGCCAGTTCCGAAGAGCAGATTGTTCAGCAGGTAAGAGCCCGGCTTTCTGGTCAGAAGGTGAGAGTTATGGCTCCGGTGGTTAGAGGGCGGAAAGGCGAATACCGGGATTTACTGGAAAAATTCCGCAAGAAGGGCTTCCTGCGGGCCAGAGTTGATGGTCGCTGGCAGGAGCTGGAAGAGAAAGTCACTCTGGACAAAAACAAGAAACATAACATTGAAATCCTGGTGGATGAGCTCAGGCTGAATGATAGTTCCTGGAACAGGTTTCGGGAAGCACTCAGCAGATGCCTGGAAATGGCTGACGGCGGGCTTTTGCTTCTTGACCAGGATGAGGCTGAACACTATTTTTCCAGCAAACTGAGCTGTCCGGTCTGCGGGAGGAGTTTTCAGCCGCTGGAGCCCAGGAATTTCTCCTTTAACAGCCCCTACGGAGCCTGTGAACGCTGCCATGGACTGGGCTATCTCACCACCTACAATGAGTGGGGAGAGGTTGAACTTACGGATGATTTGTGTCCGCTCTGCCACGGACAGAGGTTGAAGAAAGACAGCCTGGCTGTCAGAATTGCTGGCCTTAACATCCATGAGCTATCCTCGTTCAACGTGGACCAGCTGCTAAAAAAGCTGGCCGGGCTGGAGTTCCCAGGACAGAAAAAAGTAATTGCCGAGAAAATTTTAAAAGAAATAAGAGAGCGGCTGGAGATCATGAGAGAGCTTGGCCTCTCTTATCTTGATTTAAACCGGACAGGAGCTTCTCTTTCTGGTGGCGAAGCCCAGAGAATCAGGCTGGCGGCCCAGGTGGGCGCTAAACTGCGGGGGATTCTTTATGTGCTGGATGAGCCGACCATCGGACTCCATCAGCGCGATAACGGACGGCTCATCAGACTCTTGCGGCAGTTAAGGGATGCGGGAAATTCCATAATCGTGGTGGAGCACGATGAACAGACCATCAGGTCCGCAGATTTTCTGGTAGACCTGGGACCTGGCGCCGGGGAGAGAGGCGGTTACGTGGTGGCTCATGGCTCGCTGGAAGAAGTTTTAAAGTACAGTCATTCGCTGACGGCTCAGTACCTGCGGGGAGAAAAACGGATTCCGGTGCCGGCCCGCAGGCGAGAACCGAAGGGCTGGCTGGTCATCAGAGGGGCAAAAGAGCACAACCTTAAGAACATAGATGTCAGAATCCCGCTGGGTGTGATGGTGGCCGTTACCGGTGTGTCTGGCTCTGGCAAGAGCACTCTGGTTTATGACATTCTTTACCGGGCCCTTCTAAAAAAATTCTACCGGGCTAAAGTTCATCCTGGTCGGCACGACGGGCTGGAGGGGCTAGAGCTTATTGACAAGGTGGTTTCTGTTGACCAGAAACCGATTGGCCGGACACCGCGGTCCAACCCGGCGACCTACACGCAGATTTTTACTCACTTGCGTGAGCTGATGGCCATGACGCCAGAAGCCCGGCGTCGGGGATACTCTCCCGGTCGCTTCAGCTTTAACCTGGCTGGCGGCCGCTGTGAAGAATGTGAAGGCGCGGGCGTAAAAAAAATAGAAATGCATTTTCTGCCTGATGTTTACGTCACCTGCGACCGCTGTCATGGAAGCCGCTACAACAAGGAAACCCTGGCCGTCACTTACAAAGGGAAAAACATTGCCGAATACTTGAACCTGACGGTGGATGAAGCTTATGAGTTACTCAAAGCCCATCCTGCTTTAAGAAGAAAGCTGGAGCTTTTACAGAAAGTAGGGCTCGGCTATCTGCGGTTGGGCCAGCCAGCTCCCACGCTTTCCGGCGGAGAAGCACAGAGGATAAAGCTCACCAGAGAACTAAGCCGCCGGGATACCGGGAAAACTCTTTATCTCCTGGACGAGCCAACTACTGGCCTGCACTTTGATGATGTAAACAAACTTTTGCAGGTGCTGGAAAAGCTGGTGGACCTGGGGAATACCGTACTCATCATTGAACATAACCTTGAAGTTATTAAGTTTTGCGATTACATTATTGACCTGGGACCAGAAGGCGGAGAAGAAGGCGGACGAGTGGTAGCAGAAGGTAGGCCGGAGGAGGTGGCCCAGATAGAGAATTCCTACACCGGCCGCTATCTGAGACAGGTTCTGGAGGATAAATTAACAGAAAGTTAAAGGAATGGAAATGAGTTTTAGCGATATCATAGGTAACGAGCAGATAAAAAAGATACTTCAATTATCGCTGAGGAAGAACCGTCTGCCCAACTCGCTACTTTTTGCCGGACCACCGGGCGTGGGCAAATTTCAGATGGCCTTAACTTTGGCCCAGGCGCTGAATTGTTCGGAGAGGACTGATGACGCCTGCGGCCACTGTGATTCCTGCTTGCGGATTAGCCGGAATCAGCACCCCAACGTCAGGGTGGTGCAGAGAGAGAAAAACAGAGAACAGATTGTCAAGGAACAGGTAGATGAAATCAACTACCTGTCCAGGATGAGGCCATGGCAGCAGGGCAAGTTAGTTTTCATCATCAATGAAGCGGAAAGAATGAATGAAACCGTGGCCAACTCTTTGTTGAAGACTCTGGAAGAGCCCAGCTCTTATGTCTATTTCATCCTGATTACTGAAGACCTGCAGATGATTCTCCCAACCATCCGCTCCAGATGCCAGCTCCTTAGATTCCAGCCCATAAGTGAAGAGGACATAACCAAAGCTCTGGTGGCCAGGGGAGTGCCCGAAGACCGGGCAGCCCTGATCGCGGCCACCTGTGACGGAAATTTGGAGAAAGCCAGCGAGGTTCAGTGGGAAGAATTCCAGAACCAGCGAAACCGGGCCTGGTACCTTTTCCGGGAAGTGGTGGAAAAATCTCAGGCTGAAACTTTAATGAGTTTGGTTTCCGGCCGTTCCCGGAAGGATTTTCTTGATGAGTACCGCGAGCTGCTGTCCTTCTTTTCGGTCTTTTTCCGGGACATCCTGGCGCTTCACGAGCAAAAGGAAGAACTGTTGCTGAACCCGGATTTAAAAACTGAACTGAAAGCTCTGGCGGCCAGAATAAAAACCCGTCAGGCGGTAGCCGGAGTTAAGTTTATGGAAGATTTGCTACTGAGCTTAAAGAAAAACCCAAATTTAGCTATAATGAACAGTGAACTTTTCATTTTTCTGAGGGAAATTAGCCATGGCTGATGTAGTTCTGGTGCTTTCTGAATCAACCGGCAAGGTCGTTAGAGCGATTAAAGGTGAAGAACCGCTGGGGACCGGAGATTACTGCCTGATTGAATCTGAGTACGGCGGCGACCTGGCCATGGTCATTGATACTTCCAGTGAGGTTGTTCAGTGTCCCAAAGCCGCCCGGAATGCCGTCAAGGTTATCCGCAAGGCCACAGAAGATGACATCAAGAAATTTCAATGGCTGAGGGAAAAGGAGAAAAAGGCTTTTGAGTTCTGCCTGGAAAGAATAAAAGCCCGTAACCTACCGATGAAGCTGGTGGCCGTGCGCTATTTCTTCAACGAAAAAAAAGGCATTTTTTATTACACGGCTGATGGCCGCATAGACTTCCGGCAGCTGGTCAAGGACCTGGCCAAAGAACTGCGCATGAGAATTGAGATGAGGCAGATAGGGGTGCGGGATGAAGCCAAGCTGGTGGGCGGGCTGGGGGTTTGCGGCCGGCCGCTTTGTTGTTTTTCTTTCATCAGAAATTTTGAGCCCATCACCATCCAGAAAGCACGAAAACAGCAGATTGTCATCAACCCGACCAAGATTTCCGGGCTGTGCGGACGGTTGATGTGCTGCCTGGCTTTTGAGGAAGAAACTAAAGGACGGTATTATATAGAAGAATTAGATTCTAATCTGATTGAAGATTAATGGTCAGCGAACTGGTGGGTTCTGCTCTTACTTATCTGCTATTTTAAACTGCACCTTGCTGGAAACCGCGATTAAAGTTCCGTCAGCGGAGAAAGCCTTAACCTGCCAGGAGTATTTCTCGCCCGGCACCATCTTAGCTCTAACTTCCTCGGGCAGTGTAATCCGGTTTTCCTTGGTGGTTGCTTTCCAGAGCAGCTCGTGGTTGTAGATAGAAACCTGGTATTCAACGTTTTCACCCAGCTTTTTCCATTCAAAAGAAGCCGGAACCTGGCCCATGTCTATAACCGGGGAGATGAGGGTGATGGAAGAACCGCGCACTGTTTCTTCATCGGTCAGGAAGAAATTGGGGGCTGGAATCTGTTGCCGCGGGACCAGAGCGAAAACCACGACCAGCAGCAGCACCGCGGTCACACCGGCCAGCACCAGCTGCCGGGGTGTAAACATCGCGGCCAGTTCGGTTTTGAGCCTGGAGAAGAATGGTTCTCTGGCTTCACTTTCCTGGGTGAGTACTTCTGGGTGGTTCTTAATGGTTCTGATCACAAGGTCTCTTTCCTGCAGTTTTTCAAAGCAGGACGGGCAGTTAAAATAATGCTCTTCAAAAGCTTCTCTATCCCCCTGGCCCAGCCTGTTAAGCAGGTACCCATCAATCATGTCTTCAAACTTACATTTCCTCATGTTTTTCCGCCTTCCCTTTTATCCACAATTTTAGTCGTGGATACCCGCTAAAAATGGAATTTTTTTCATAATTTTATTTCTTTTCTTATAAGCTTCAGGGCGTAGTTAACCAGCTCGCTGACCTTACGGGGGGAAATCCCTAATTTCTGGGCCACTTCTTCTCGGCTAAGTTCTTGATAATAATAGAGATAAAGTACCTGGCGGTATTTGGGCTTCAGCCGGCTGAGAGCTTCTTTTATTTTCTGGCTGGCTTCCAGAGATTCCAGGGTTTCCTGGGGGTCGGGGTAGGCCTGGGGCTCGGGTGCGTATTTTATGACCTTAGTCTTTTCCCTGATGTAATCTACAATGCGGCGAGAAGTGATGGTGTAGACGAAGGTTCCCAGCGATGATGCTCCCCGGAATTCGCCGCTTTTAATTTTTTCCAGTACCTGGGAAATAATTTCGGAAACTAGGTCGTCAGCTTCGGGATTCTGGGCACCAAGAGCTTTTCTGACACGGAAGGTAATTATAGGTCGATATCTGATGATGAGTTCCTGCACGTCTTCTTCTTTTTTCTTTTTAGCAACCATAACTAAGCTCTGATAATTATGCCATAAAAATAACACAGATAAAAAAAGCTTTCAATTTTTTCTTTT
>JBBIRN010000078.1:0-2229 GCA_037441785.1 Candidatus Aminicenantota bacterium
TGAAATTATCCCACTCTGTCCGGTCTGGCAATGGTTCGGTATAATTTGTTTCCAGAAATAAGCCGCGGGATAAAGCCATTCTTAAGATATCACGACGTTCCCGGTCAGGAAAAGCTATTGGAAATCTGAGCAGGCCAGCTTCATCCGCATCAGGTGGAACAAAGGTCACTATGTTAGTTTCTTTGAATATTGCTTTGTATGTTGTGACCAGGTCAGCGATTTTTGCCCTTATCTGGTCAAGTCTTTTTAACATGCGAAGTATAAGGGCAGCCTGATATTGGTGAAAATTTCTGGTGTAAAAAGAGCTATTTTTTTCAGTTTCATTATCATCCAGAGCTGCGTTTGGTTTATACCGCCGGTATTTGTTCAAGATCAAAGGCAACGCTAATGTGCCGTATATCCAGGGCGAAGTAGCAACGTTATAAAAAATTGAAAAGGCGATTTCTCTAATTGGCATCTTATTCTCAAATCCAAAGCCCTCAAAAATAGAAAACTTAGTAGCATCTAGGTTAAATAGTTTTTCATTATTGATAATTATAGCTGCACCCCTGAAGGCCGGAAGCCTTTTGGATCGTTCAAAGCTCAATACCCCAACGTCACCAAACGTTCCCAACATCCTTCCATTCCTGATAGAACCGAAGCTGGCGGCAGCATCTTCAATAGTAAGGCAATTATTAGCTCTGGCCAGGTCGCAAATTGCTTCAATATCAGTAGGTATTCCGAAAATATGCGTAGGGATAAGAACTCTTCCCGGTTTGATTTGCTTTATGAACTCTTTAGAAGTTGAGTTAATACCGTTCTCAGCCACATCAACATAAACAGGATTTTTTTTGGCTATTTGAACAGCCTTTTTGACCACCGGACAGGTATAAGCGGGCATGACAACTTCTTTGGCTGGCAGCAAAGATAGAATAGAGGCAATGGCTGCCCGACAGGAAGGGGCAAAAAAGATATGTTCTCGACCTGTTAGTTTCTGGAGTTGTTCTCGCAGTTTAAAAAGCGAGTTAGAGGAAAATGCCTGGGGTAAAGAAGCGAGCAAATCTTTGGTTCGCGTTTCCAGACGATTAGGAGCAGCTACCGGGCGTTTTGGAACTGGCTTGCCCTTTAACGTCTGGAGAACATCGGCATAAGTTTTTTCCACTATATCCCCTCAGTTGAAACAATCAAGATGTTGATTTCCTTTTGATTACTTTTTAGTCTAAATTGTAAAGCTTGTCAATAAGAGGTAACTAACGCGGCACAGCTTTTTTGACTTGAACCAATTTTTGTGATAAGGAAAAAGTGAGAAACTGTTAAAAGATTAGTGCCTGCTAAGATAAAAAGCGGGGTAGGAAATGTGGAAGCCGTTTCAGCGGATTTTTCGCCGTTTAGCCTATTTTATTCCGGGCGGCTTCCGCCTTCGCCCCGGGCTTCACCGGCTGCGCGGGGTTAAAATCGGCAAGAATGTCTGGATCAGTCAGTACGTTTACATAGACGAGCTTCACCCTGAAGCAATTGAGATTGGCGATAATGTGACCATTGGCATCGGGACGGCCATCATCTCTCACCTCTACTGGACAAAGTCCAGAGAACCGGTAGTCAAGCCGGTAGTCATAGAGTCCGATGTGTTTATCGGTCCCCATTGTGTTATACTTCCAGGTGTCCGGATTGGTAAGGGGTCAGTTATCCAGGCCGGGACAGTAGTTTCCAGAAATGTCCCGCCGGGTGTTTTTTGGGGTCACCAGCCATCTTCCATCCTGGGTAAAGTCAGCATTCCCCTGACCACCGCACATTCTTACCAGGAGTTTGTGCAGGGGTTGAGACCCATCAGACAAAAAGGTGCACCGAATGATAAAGGATGAAATAAGACAGTTTATAATAGAAAAGTTTCTGCTCAATTCAGGAGATCACCTGGATGATGATATGTCCCTTCTGGAAACCAGTACCGTTGATTCAGTTGGCATTCTGGAAATTGTCGGCTTCATAGAAAACCATTTTAACCTCAAAATAGAGGACGAAGAATTAACCGCCGAAAATCTGGACAGCGTAAATAAAATAGCCAGGTTCATAGAAAAAAAACAGGGCAAAATCTGATGCGGTTTGACCCGGTTCTTATCCATGACTGGCTGACCCGGACGGCCCGCCGCCAGCCCGGCAAAACAGCGCTCATTTCCCGCGGCCAGCGCCTGACCTACCGCGAAATTGAAGAAAACTCTACCAACCTGGCTTCAGCCCTCCTCCAGATGGGCT
>JBBIRN010000078.1:2275-9328 GCA_037441785.1 Candidatus Aminicenantota bacterium
GAATTCTCCCGAAGCAGTTATTTCCATTTACGGCGTGCTTAAAGCCGGTGGAATTTTTGCCGCTATAGAACCCAGAAGTCCCTGGCCGGTTATTAGCTCCATAATAAAAGATGCCGGAGCCAGAGTTTTAATTACTCACCGGCCTAAATTATTTGACCGCGAAAAGCTAAGAGGAGAAGTGAAACTGCCTGGCAGGTGCTTTCAGCTCATCATCGTAGATGGCTCCAGTCCTGTTCCTGACAACTACCCCAAAGCTCTGGAATTTTCGCGCTTAACAAAAAAACCGGATGCTTTAGTCTCTCTTCCCTGGATTCTGGAAACTGACTTAGCCTGCCTTGTTTATACCTCAGGCTCAACGGGCGAGCCCAAAGGGATTATGTGCACCCACCAGAACGTGTTGGCAGCTGCCAGGAGCATCATTCAATACTTGGAGAACACGCCTGAAGACATCATCCTTGATGTGCTGCCGCTTTCTTTTGACTACGGCCTTTACCAGGTAATAATGGCCTTTATGTTCGGCGGCACGGTGGTCCTGGAGCCCTCCTTCGGTTACATTCAGGACCTCCTGTCTCTTGTAGAGAAAGAAAAGGTCACTGGTTTTCCTTTGGTGCCTTCCATCTCAGCCATGCTGTTGAAGCTTAAAAACTTCCCCACCGGACAGCTTAAATCCCTGCGTTACATCACCAACACGGGTGCTGCCTGGCCAGTTTCCCACATCAGGAAGCTGCGAGAAAACCTTCCCTGGGTTAAGATTTTTTCCATGTACGGTTTGAGCGAATGCAAGCGGGTGAGTTATCTTCCGCCTGATTTAATTGACCGGCATCCAGATTCAGTCGGTATACCCATGCCCAACCTTGAAGTGGCCATAGTGGACAGGAAGGGAAGGCCCGTCCCTCAGGGGCAGACCGGAGAGCTGATTGTCCGGGGATCGACCGTGATGCAGGGCTACTGGCGCGACCGGAAGCTAACCAGGAAGGTTTTCCGCCGGGGGAAATATGCGGCTGACCGCTGGCTTTATACCGGTGACCTGTTCCGTCAGGATGAAAACGGGCTGCTGTATTTTGTTGGACGCCGCGACCGCCAGATAAAATCCTTCGGCCACCGGGTCAACCTGGCTGAAATAGAAAAAACCGTTTCCCGTCTAGAATCAGTTCTGGAAGCGGCTGCTGTGCCAGTGCCTGATGATATCGGAGGTGAGGTTGTCGGCCTTTTTTTGGCCGCCAGAAAAGGTGCTAAGGTAGATGAGGCTCAAATTAAGCAGTTCTGCCAGCAAAATCTTGAGCCTTACAAAGTCCCCCGGTATATCTGGTTGATGGATTCTTTGCCTAAAACACCAAACGGCAAGATAGATTACAAGAGGCTGACCAGCTGGGTTGAGAAATCACAAACTGGGGCTACGCTGGAAAAATCAGATAAGACGGATAAAAAATCTTCTGAAGCCGAGACGGTCAGGGGAGGGAAGGATAGAAGAGTATCGGAGAAAAGCCCCCGATAAATTATAAGCCCCTTCGGGGATGAAACTGGAAGAAGGAAAAGAGCTATGGCCGAAGAAAAATATATGAAAGAATTTTCATATGACAGGCTTAAACTGGACTGCGAAAAAGAAACTAACCGGCTGACGGCTTTCATTTCGGAGACGGTCGGCCGCCGGCTGCGCAAACAGGGAGCAGTGGTTGGCCTTTCGGGCGGGATTGATAGCTCGGTGACCGCTGCCCTCTGCGTCAGGGCTCTTGGTCCAGATAAAGTCATCGGACTCCTTATGCCCGAGAAGGATTCGCACCCTGACACCCTGCGGCTCAGCCAGCTTGTGGGCGAGAGCCTCAAAATTCGGACCATTCACCGGGATATAACCTCGGTACTCACCGGACTCGGCTTTTACCAGGAAATGACATCGTGCCTCCAGGAAATTATTCCTGAATATGCCGAAGGCTGGAAGTGGAAAATTTCTGCTTCCGAACTATCTGAAGACCGGGTTTTTACTTTTTTCTGGCTGGTGGTGCAGTCACCACAGGGGGAAATAATAAAGAAAAGGATGCCGGCAGATAAGCTCCTGCGCCTGATAGCCCTGAGCAATTTCAAGCAGCGCACTCGCAAGATGCTGGAATACCATTATGCCGACCGCTTCAACTATGCCGTGGCCGGAACTTCAAATCTCCTGGAAACAGACCAGGGCTTCTTTGTTAAGCTCGGTGACGGAGCCGGCGATTTTAAACCCATTGCCCATCTTTACAAAAGCCAGGTTTATCAGCTTGGCGAGTACCTGGGTCTGCCCGAAGCCATCACCAGACGTCAGCCCACTGCCGACATCCACCCGCTATCCCAGGGCCAGGATGAGTTTTTCTTCCTGCTTCCCTACCAGCAGATGGATGCCTGTCTCTATGGGGAGAAGAACGGCCTTCCGCCCGAGTCGGTGGCCAGAGCCATCGGGCTTGAGGTTGAAAGAGTCAGATTAATCTACAAACAGTTAGCCCACCGTCGCCTGACCAACGAATACCTACGCCTTCCCCCGCTTTGTCCTGAGCCTGAAGATTAATAAATTCAATATTCGGAGAAAATGCTCTGGTTTTCTTCCTGAATTTGGTGTCAAGGTGTCTGCGAGCTTTTATGAACTAATTTTAAGGATATGCTCTAAAAGCAGACAGAAAAATTCTTTTTAATTATCTTTTTTTTGTCTTCTAATCAGGCTTCAGGCAAATCGTTAATCTAAAGCAGCCTGGTGGGGGCCGCCACGCTTAAAATAGATCGCACATTATGAATGGTTCATTGCCAGGCGCTGTTAATTTCACGCCCGCCTTAAAAACTTATTCAAGCTCTGATTCAAACTAGGCCTCTACCAGCTCACGTTTAATCGGGATTTTCTTTCTTTGATTCTTTGACTAGTTTTAGCCTGACAAGATTAACGAAAAATTAAATAGTGAAATTAATATTAATTTTTCCCACCGGGTCTAATAGTCTCTGGTTGCCTGCAACAGAGCCGATGTGTTAAACTCAACTTATAGATTTTAATGAATTAGAACCGAGGTAAAAAAATGCAGGAAAGCAGAAAATTATCTGAACCAGTAATTCACGCCGAGGCCTTTGTGGCGGATAGAGCTGTGGTCATCGGTCGGGTTGTGCTCAAAAAAGGCGCCAGCGTCTGGTACAACGCCGTTCTCCGCGCTGATATTGCCGACATCATCATCGGCGAATATTCCAACATTCAGGATAACTGCGTCATTCATGTGGACTACGATACGCCTACTATCCTGGGCGACTACGTCACTGTTGGCCACGGGGCTATCCTTCACGCCTGCAAGATAGGGGATAATACGCTGATTGGCATGGGGGCTGTGGTGCTGGACCGGGCCATCATCCCGGAAAACTGCCTGGTGGCGGCCGGCTCTCTGGTTCCGCCGGGAAAAACCTTTTCGCCCGGTTCTCTCATCCTCGGTAACCCGGCCAAAGTGGTGCGGACGCTAACCGAAGAAGAAATCAAACATCTGCATGAACATGCCCTGAATTATTACGACCTGTGGAAGAAAAATTATAAAGGTTAAAATCATCAGTCCAGCTCCTTTCCCGCAGACAGGAAATTATTACCAAAACAACTTATCTGACCGGCTGTTTTATAAGCCTGATAATGCAGTCAGGGAGCCTGAAAAGTCTGTCCCGATTTATAATTTATGCGGGCGGAAATAAAGCTCGCAACTGAAAAACCAGAGAAATTTCTGAAGCCCTGAGGATTATTCCTACCTTTTGTGCCTATAGATTTTATCAATTCTTCAGGCGCCAGTTAAAAGCTACGCCGGCCAAGGTTTTTTGCCCTGCAAAACTATTTCGTTTTCCCCGTTTTACGGCCCCGTTCCCAGCTCAGCTTCCAGGCAAATTTCCAGCCCAGCTACTTTTCTAACCAAAGGCAAGACTTAAATTTATTCTTGACAATATGTTAACAAATTGTTAAATATAGGGCGGATTTAATCGGAGGGGATGTTTTCAGATGAACGAACTTTTTGCCATACGCCTTAAAAAGCTCCGCGAGGAAGCTGGCCTGACCCAGGAAGAGCTGGGAGAGGCAGTGGGCCTTTCTTCAGAATACATTTCCTTGCTGGAAGCCGGGAAACGAACGCCGTCCATCATTGCTCTCAACCGTATCTCCAGGTATTTTCAGAAAAACGTCTCTTATTTCCTGGAAACCAGGGAAAATCCTTTTCAACTTTTGCTCAGCGAAGAAAAACTGGATACGGCCACCAAAGAAATCATCAGGAAATTTCAGGCTTTCTGTGAGGAGTACTCTGAGCTTGAACGCCTGACTGAGCGGCAGTGCCAGCTGGCTCCACTTTACGCCGGGAGTCTTTCGCCTCAAAACATGGCCGAGGAAGAGAGAAGGCGACTGGGGCTGGGCAATGAACCAATTCGCGACATTTTCAATCTGGTAGAAGTGAATGGCTGCCATTTGCTCCGTCTTAAGTTTCCGGAAAGCGCCCATCTTTCAGGTGTATTCATCTTCCTGGAAGAGAAAAACTCCGCCTTTGCCCTGGTGAACGCTGGCTTGCCGGTGGGCCAGCAAATTATCGCCACGGCGCACCTTTACGGACACTATCTGCGGGACCGCTTTGATTCACCCATCCTGGATAACCCTGATGTTTTAGTGGATGAATACGTCACTCTGTATTCACCCCGTGAACAATTTGCTCATGCCTTTGCCATGCGCTTTTTGATTCCACCATCTAAAGTTCGGGAACTGGTAGAAAGAGAGGTGAGAAGCCGGCACCTGACCTATCCGCAGGTCATCTTTTTGAAAAGGTATTTTGGGGTCAGTACCCCGGCCATGCTGCGCACTCTGCGCCTGATGAACTACCTCAGCCGTTCGCAGTTTGAGAATTATTTCAAGCTGAATCATGAACAGGAAGAAAAGGCGATTTTTGGCCATGTTTCTGTAGAGGAGAGGGAAACTTCGCCGCCAGGACCGGAAATGATTTTGCCCGAACGGTATTTCCTGTTAAAGAAAGAAGCAGAGATAATAAAGCAAACTGCTGAAGAGGAGCAAAAATCCGGGAAAACTGAGAGTGACTCACCTTCAGGTTCGCGGGAAAGTGGTGGACAGGAGACAGAAGAAAACTGAGATATCTTCTTGCTGTAAGAAGTGGGGGAAAAATTTATCTGGTTTTGGCACAAAACAGGCTAAAATTTTATTTATGGGCATGAGGAAAAAAGAAGCAGGACCATCAACTACCGGCCGGCCAGATTTCTGGCCAGGGCCCGGCTGAAATCTTAAAAGAAAGGGGAACCAGCTCCATGGCTTATTATTCTAATTCCAAGCTTTCCACCTACGAAACCTGTCCCTGGAAGTTCAAGCTGGCCTACATTGACAGGTTAGAAGTAGAGGAAGAAGGCATTGAAGCCTTCCTGGGCAGCCGGTTTCACGAAGCGATGGAAAAACTTTACCGGGAACTTCCTTTCCGGACCATGAGCCTGGAAGAGCTCAAGGCCTATTACGAAGAGCAATGGAAGAAAAATTTTCATGACCAGATAGTCATCGTGGCTCCAGACCGGACGGCAGATGATTATTTTCGCCTCGGTCTTAAGTTCATTGAGGATTACTACCGCCACTACTATCCCTTCAACCAGAACCGGGTGCTGGGCCTGGAACAGAAGATTGAGATAGACCTGGATGGCGACGGCCGGTACATCATCCTCGGCTATGTGGACCGCATTGACCTGACTCCGGAGGGTGTAATCGAGATTCATGACTACAAGACCAGCTCCAGCCTGCCCGAGCAGGCCCAGGCTGATGCCGACCGGCAGCTGGCTCTTTACCAACTGGGAGTGAAGAGAAAATGGCCCTGGGTGGAGAAATTCAAACTGGTCTGGCATTACGTGGCTTTTGACCTGGAAATTACTTCCACCAGAACGCCGGAGCAGCTTGAACAGCTCAAGCAGGAGATCAGAAGGCTCATAAACCAGATAGAGGCAGACCGCGAATTTCTGCCCCGGGAAAGTGTCCTCTGCCAGTGGTGCGCCTTCTGGGATTACTGCCCGCTCAAGAAGCACGAAGCCACGCTGGAGAAATTGCCGGCCAACGAGTACCTCAGTGAAGAAGGTGTGGTCCTAGTCAATAAGTACATTGATTACCTGAACCAGAAAAAGGAAACTGAAGCCGAGCTGGAAAAACTCCGGGAAGCAATCATTGAGTACGCCAGGAAAAATGGTCTGACCAAGGTCCTGGGCAGCGAATTCCACGTAACTTTATGCCGGCAGGAAAAGCTTAAAATTCCGGCTGCTGGCGAGGAAAAAAGATCGTTGCTGGAGGAATTGATTAAAAAAGCGGGGCTGTGGGAAAAATTGTCCACCCTGGACCGGTTTGCTCTGGAGAGAGCCATCAGGACCAGGCAGCTTGAGCCCCAGTTGCTGGAAAAGCTCTCAGAGCTGGTTTCTAAAGAAGAGCAGATTACGCTTCATACCGGGAAAAATGAAGGGCCCTCTGATTAGGCCAGGTTAAATTTTTTGCTCGTCCAGAACCAGCGGGATTAAATCTTCGGGGGCCTGGAGCAGGACCCGGGCGCCAGACTCCAGCAGCTCTTTTTCGTCTCTGAACCCCCACAGGGCACCGGCCGGGAAACAACCGGCCCGCACGGCTGTCTCCATGTCCACACAGGTATCACCGACGTAAACGACTTCCTGAGGCTTGAGGTTTAACTCTTCCAGCACCAGGCGAGCTGAAGTCGGGTCCGGCTTGACCGGAACACCGGGCCTGGCTCCAAAAATCACATCAAAGTTAAAAGGTAAAAGCTCCCGGGTCATCAGCACCGTAAATTCGTGAGACTTGTTGGAAAGCACCGCCATCTTCAGGCCCGCCTGCTGCAACCGGTTCAGGGTTTCTTTTATACCGGGGTAGGGCCGGGAGTGGTCACGCCAGATTTTGGCATATTCCTGGCGGTAATCCTGGATGAGGTTTCTGATGGTCTGCTCATCATGGGCAATTTCTGGCACGGCTCTCTTAACCAGAACTTCCATCCCGTCGCCCACCATTTTCTTACATTCTTCCACGCTGAACTGCCTGAAACCGTATTTTGA
>JBBIRN010000079.1:0-9294 GCA_037441785.1 Candidatus Aminicenantota bacterium
GATGCTTTTTCAGGGGCCAGAAGGCACAGAGCTGGAAGCCGAGAAAAAAGAGGGCGAATGGTACCTGGTTCTGTATGACCGGTCTGACGGCACCAAGGGCCGCGGGTATGTGCATGAAAGTCTGGTGGAAGTTATCCAGCCGGAAAAACCTTTGACCGGCAAAGTAACCCCGGCTGCCAGAGAAGAAAGCAAGAAGGTGGAAAAACCGGCCGCTCCCCGGGAAAAAACAGTAGCTGCAGCCCCTACCCGCCAGACACCGGCAACCAGCCGAGCCACCATACAGATGAGGGATTTTTCTCTGGAGGTGACGGCTGGCGGCTTTTATGTAAAAGCGGCAGAAATAAATCAAGCGGCTCAGGGGGTGGTAGATTATTATCAATTTTATCTCGGAGAAAATGGCCGGCGGACCACCAGACCGCTTCATCTCGGCCTCAATTACGGAGCTGAAGTCTTTTACCGGGTTCATCGCTATCTTTTACTCGGTCTGGGGTTTGAATACCAGCAGAGGGAGACGACCAGTAAACTGGAGTATGCCAGCGGCACAGACCTGGCTTACGCGGTGCTGGTCAAGAAAGGAATAAAAGACCTGCCGCTACGCCTGTCTGTAGTTTATGAACCTGACGAAAATTTTTATGTTAAGGCCGGAATTGAGTATCATCTGGCTAAATTCAACTACATTTATTCAGCGCCTTTGAGCCTGGACCAGCCGGCCGCCAACCTGGCTACCTGGCAGGGCCGTACTTCGGGAAATTCTCTGGGCTGGATGGAAGCTGTTGGCTATCGCCGGAGCCTGACCTCGTGGCTGAAGATGTTTGTGGAAGGTTCGTATCACTATGTCCGGATTAAGAATTTTGAGGGAACAAACACCTACACCAACACGCTGGGCGTCAGTAACCAGGAGAAGGGCAAGCTTTATCAATGGGATGTCCAGGTAAACTCTGGCAGAACATTCCCGGTCCTGTTTGTAAGAGAGAACACACCGGCCGAGCCTGGAGTTCTCAATGTTCGGACAGCCAATTTAAGTTTTTCTGGTTTTACTCTTCGTCTTGGCTTTCGCCTTGAGTTTTAATTTTCAGGCCAGGGCTTATGTTCAGTCGCACTGGCGAGTTTATCAGGCGAGAATCATTAGGGGCGGGGTTGAAGCCGGGGCAGGCCACCTGACGGCTTGGAATTCTTCGCTTCAAGTCCTCTGGTTGACGGCGATAAATTTAGAGAACGGAATAGCGGAATAGCCTGAACCCAGCTGGTTATTAAATTTTTTGTTTAAATTTCTTCAATGATTTTTCCCGTTTTCTGGTTTGAGTTTATCAACCAGCCGAAACCTCAGGTCCCAGGCTAGATGGCTTCTGATAATTTTAGTTTGCTCAGGCCGGGCCTTTTTTCTTATAATGCTTTTCTTGATTTGCCTGTGAACAAGAATTTTGCTCTGGTTGTTTCAGGAGGCTAACTTGAGCCAGAATGAAAGGTTTCTTTCCCGGATTGGCTTCATAGCCGCGGCGGTGGGCATGGCCGTAGGCACGGGCAACATCTGGCGTTTTCCACGGATGGCCGCCCAGTACGGTGGTGGGGTTTTTGTGCTGGTATATATTCTGGCTCTTTTCCTCTGGTCTGCCCCGCTGTTGATGGTGGAAATGGCCATTGGAAGGAAGACCAGGCTCGGCCCGATTGGCGGGTTCAGAGATTTTGTCGGAGAAAAATTCACCTGGATGGGCGGCTGGATGGTGGCTATTTGCCTGCTGATTACTTTTTATTATGCAGTTATTACCGGCTGGTGCGCCAAATATTTTATCCTGGCCCTTCAGGGAAGGTTTAAACCGGGAGTAGATACCGCCACCCTCTGGAATAATTTTCTTCATAACCCGTGGCAGAATATTTTTTATCAGGCGGTGGCCATTGGTCTGTGTGGTCTAATCATTTACCGGGGAATCCAGAAAGGGATAGAAAGGATAAACAAAATTCTGGTACCCTCCCTTTTTGTTTTTCTGATCATAGCCGCGGTCAGGGCCGTCACCTTGCCAGGAGCCACGCTGGGTTTGCGCTATTTATTCGTACCCGACTGGTCAAAGCTGGCTGAACCCGCCACCTGGCTTCAGGCTTTTACCCAGTCCGCCTGGTCCACGGGCGCGGGCTGGGGTTTGATGCTGACTTATGCTGTTTACATCAGCAAAAAAGACGATATCCCGCAGAACGCTTTGATTACTGGCCTGGGTGATGATTCAGCGGCCCTGCTGGCGGGCCTGGCCGTGATTCCAACCATCTTTGCTCTCACGCCTGACCTGGCCGTAGCCCGGGCTTCTCTGTCTGATAACATGGGGTTGACTTTTATCTCTCTGGCCGGGCTGTTTCCCAGGATGAAAGGCGGAGTGGTAGTAGCGCCGGTGTTTTTCCTGGCCATGCTTTTTGCAGCTCTGACTTCCTTAATCGCCCAGGTGGAACTGGGAGCCAAGACTTTCATTGACCTGGGCTGGAGCCGTAAAAAAAGTACCATCGTCATCATCCTGCTCTGCTTTATTCTGGGCTTGCCTTCGGCCGCCTTTCCTTCCTTTCTGCTGAACCAGGATTGGGTCTGGGGACTGGCTCTTCTCTTGAGTGGCTTCTGGACCATGCTGGCGGCCAGAAAATACGGGCTGGAGAAATTAAGGAAAGAAGTTAATTCCGGCTCTGACCTGAGAATGGGTAAATGGTGGACTTATATTCTTAAATATGTCTCTCCTCTCATTTTCTTGGTCCTGACCGGCTGGTGGTTTTACCAGGCCATAACCTGGGATAAAAAGGAATGGTGGCATCCTTTCAAGGTGAATTCGGTGGGCACCATTATCTTGCAGTGGGCCATTCTCCTGGCCGCCGTCATCTTGCTCAACAAAAAGCTGGCTAGCTGGACCAGGAGGCCGGTGCCAGAAGAAGAGGATTAACATGGACCTGGTCATCTGGATGGTCATTATCCTGGGGCTTAATTTTGGTGGGCTGGTCTATTTGCTGTGGCGGGTGCGGCGGAAAAAATAGATAGAGTTAAGTGTTACGAATTAATTAATCGTAACACCTAAATTTCTTCAAATTTATAGCCCACACCTCGCACACTCTGGATGGCACCGGCCAGCGGGCCCAGCTTTTCCCGTAGATGGCGCACGTGCACATCCACAGTTCTGGGAATAACCACTTTTTCCTGTCCCCAGAGGTGGGAAAGTATTTGTTCTCGTTCAAACACCCGACCAGGTCTGGAAGTCAGCAGGTCCAGGATTTTAAATTCGGTCAGGGACAGGTCCAGGCTCTGGCCATCAACCCGGACTTCGTATTTTTCCCGGTCTATCTCCAGCCGGCCCTTAAGAAACACTTTTTTCCCGCCGGCGGTCGGAGCGGCCGTTTCTTGTCTGCGGAGAACAGCTTTGATGCGAGCTTCCAGTTCTCTCAAGGAAAATGGTTTGGTGACGTAATCATCAGCCCCCAATTCCAGGCCGGTGACCCGGTCCGCTTCCTGCGAGCGGGCCGTGAGCATGATAATCGGGATAGAAGCTTTATCCGGTTTTCTCTTGAGGTAACGGCAGATTTCCAGTCCGTCAGAGCCGGGCAGCATCAGGTCAAGAAGGATGAGGTCGGGCTGGTGGTGGTCAAGGTAGCGCAGGAAAGCTTCGGGTGAAGCAAAAGCTTTAACCGAGAAGCCGGCTTTACTGAGATAATTCTGCAGAAGTTTCAGGATGTCTTCTTCATCATCCAGGATGGCAATAGTTTTCAGCATTGGTTACCCCTTTTTATTTTAAACCAGATTCTGCCTGTTTTGTCCAGAAGAAGATGGGTCTTTTATTTTTGCCGGTTAACAGGGTGAAGATGCTTGATGAATTCACCTTTAATCAGATAATAAGCTTCTTCGGCGACATTCTTGGCCAGGTCACCCATCTTTTCCAGGTGACGGCTGAGCAGGATGAAAGTGACGCCCAGGACAGGGTTAATTTCTTTTTTCTTTATTTGTTCCAGGTATTTGTTAGTCACCAGCAGTTTCAGGTCATCAAGAAAATGGTCATCGCGGATGGCGGATTTAGCCAGCTCCAGGTCTTCTGTCCGGTAGGCTTCTACGGCCCGGGTGAGCATTTGTTTAACCAGTTCTATCATCCGGTAGATTTCAGGCGGAACTTTAAAAGGGATAAAAGACTGGCTTTCTTCCATTCTCTGCCAGATGTTGAGTCCCTGGTCGGCGATTCTTTCTAATTCGTGGGCAATGTTCATGGAAGAAAGAAGAAGCCTGAGGTCCCTGGCCACTGGCTGGTGGAGAGCCATCAGGGTAGAAGCTTTTTTCTGTAGCTCAGTTTCCAGCTGGTCCGATTCTTTTTCCAGGTAAATTATTTCCTGACCCAAAAAGAGATTTTGCCCGGTAATCAATTCTTCAGAAAGAAGTAAAATCCTGTTGGTTATATCATAGAGTCTGGAAATGTTTTCTTTTAATTCCTTAAGCTGGAGGTCAAAATTTCTTTCCATTTATTTTTCCTGTTTTTTAGCCGAAGCGACCGGTGATGTAGTCTTCCGTGAGTTTATTAGCCGGGTTAGTGAATATTTTTTCTGTCCGGTCAAATTCCACCAGTTCTCCTAACCAGAGGAAAGCCGTAAAGTCAGACACCCGGGCGGCCTGCTGCATGTTATGGGTGACGATGACCACGGTATGATCTTTTTTGAGTTCATGGATTAATTCTTCAATGCGAGCGGTGGCAATAGGGGCAATGGCTGAACAGGGTTCATCAAACAGAATGATTTCAGGCTCCACGGCCAGCGCCCGGGCGATGCACAGCCTCTGCTGCTGGCCACCTGATAAAGACATGGCGTTCTGGTTAAGCCGGTCTTTGACTTCTTCCCAGAGAGCGGCCTGGCGCAGGCTTTTTTCAACGATAAATTCTATTTCTTCCTCTTTAAGATGCCGGCCGATTCTCAGCCCGTAAGCGATGTTTTCAAAAATGGACTTAGGAAAAGGGTTAGGCTTTTGAAAGACCATGCCCACTTTCTTGCGCAGGGCGACCACATCAACATCCGGGTCATAGATGTTTTCTCCGTCAATGAGCACCCGACCCTCCACTCTGGCTTCAGGTATCAGGTCGTTCATGCGGTTTAGCACCCGAACAAAACTGGATTTGCCGCAGCCAGAAGGCCCGATAATGGCCGTGACTCTTCTTTCGGGAA
This sequence comes from Candidatus Aminicenantota bacterium, assembly GCA_037441785.1. Lineage (GTDB taxonomy): Bacteria > Acidobacteriota > Aminicenantia > Aminicenantales > Saccharicenantaceae > Saccharicenans. The sequence continues at coordinate 5,161 of JBBIRN010000079.1, forward strand.
TGTTCATTGAAACGTTTTTAAGAACCTGTTTTTTGCCGTAGTAGAGGTTCAGGTTGTCTACCTGGATTTTTGTCTCGGCCGGTGAAAAAGAAACAGTCTTCTCCATTTTTCAGTTTCTCCATTTATTTCGTAATCTGGCTCTGATGATAATCGCTCCTAAGTTGAACAGGACGATGAAAACAATTAAAACCAGCGCGGTGCCGTAAGCAATGCCCCGAGCTTTGTCTATGGCATGGTGCTGGGTGGCCATGATGTACAGGTGGTAGGGCAGGGCCATAAACTGGTCTTTTAGAGAACGCGGCAGGTAGGGCAGATAAAAAGCGGCGCCGGTGAACATGATGGGAGCCGTCTCTCCCGCGGCCCTGGCCAGCCCCAGTACCGCTCCGGTCAGCATTCCCGGGATGGAATAGGGGAGCACGTTGGTTTTAATCATCTGCCATTTGGTAGCGCCCAGAGCCAGGGCCCCTTCCCGGTAGGCATCAGGAACAGACTTAAGTGCTTCCTCGCTGGCAGTTATGGTCCAGGGCAGGGTCAGAAGCCCCAGGGTAAGTCCGGCCGAAAGCACAGAGGTACCAAATTTAAGAATGTTAACAAAAAGAATCACTCCGAACAGGCCGTAAACAATGGAAGGTACGCCAGCCAGGTTCCTGATGGAGAGCCTGATCAGGCGAGTCAGGCGGCCGGCCCGGGCGTATTCGTTTAAGTATACGGCGGCTGCCATGCCCAAAGGCACCGCTACTATGGCAGTAATCATGGTCACCAGAAAAGTGCCCACAATGGCCGGCAGTATGCCACCCTGGGTCATGCCTTTTCTGGGAGCTTCGGTCAGAAATTCCCAGGAAATTGACTTATAGCCCTTGCTGCCGATGTCGTACAGAAAATAAATGAGGATAAAGAGCACGGCATAGGTAGCAAGGCGGAGAAAGAAAAAGCCTATCAACTGAGCTAAAGCTGACTTCTCCAGTTTATTTTTTTTACTTTTCTTTATGGAGCGGCTCACTGCAGTTTCCTTTTCTGTTTTTCCATGATTAAATCAGCGGTGAGGTTGATGATGAAAGTCAGAACAAAAAGCACCAGGCCGAGGGCGAACAGGGCGTAATAATGAGTGGTAAAATACGGCACCTCGCCCAGTTCTATGGCAATGTTGGCCGTCAGCGTCCTGACCGACTGTAGAAAGCCGTGCGGGAAAGAGCGAGCGTTGCCTGTGGCCATGAGCACGGTCATGGTTTCACCGATGGCTCTACCCATGCCCAGCATAAAAGCGGCGATGATGCCGGATTTGGCCGCCGGGATTTTCACGCGCATTAAGGTTTGCCAGTGGTTAGCGCCGACAGCCAGAGAAGCTTCGGCATAAGATTGCGGGACAGCCCGCAGGGCATCTTCAGAAATGCTGATGATGGTCGGCAAAGCCATGATGGCCAGCAGAAGGCTGCCGTTAAGTGCGGTCAGGCCATGGCTCATCTTGAAAACTCTGGCAATGAGCGGTCCGATTAAAGTGATGCCTATGAACCCAATGACGACAGAAGGAATAGCTGCCAGCAGCTCTATAATCGGTTTGAAGATTTCCCTGGTTTTCGGTTTGGCTACATCAGAGAGGTAAGCGGCCACGGCCAGGCCAACCGGAAAGGCGAGGAGCAAAGCACCAGCTGTCACCAGCAGCGAGGAAACCAGCATTGATAGCAGACCGTATTCCGGTTTTTCCGGAGAAGTCGGGTCCCAGCGAGTAGAAGTGAAAAATTCTTTTAAATCTATTTCTCTGAAGGCCGGCACCGCGGTATAAAGAAGAAGGGCAAAGATTCCGAGCAGCGTCAGAATGGTCAGCAGGCCGCTGATTTTAAACACATTCTTGATGAAGCTTTCTTTTAAGTCGCGGCCGAAGCCCTTCTTCTTTATAGAGTGCATGGTGGTGTTAGCCTTTTTTATTTATTTCAGATTTTTGAGATTCTGCTCCATGAGTTCCTGGCCAATTTTGAAAAAGCCTTCTTTTTCCACGATGGCCTGGCCTTCCGGGCTGAGCTCAAAGCGGATGAAATCCGCGGCCAGGCCGGATGGCTTACCGTTGGTGGACTGGTAGAGCGGTCGGGAGATAGCATACTTAGCCGAGTAAACGGCTTCTTTGTCCAGAGGTGAGAAGGCCGGAGCATTTTCATCCTTTTTAATTTTCAGGACTTTAATACCCCTGCGCACGTTGCCGTTTTCATCGTAAAGATAGCCCACACCCACGTAGCCTATGCCGCTCAGGTCCTGAGTAACAGCTTCAATAATCTGGGCGTTGCCGTTCATTTCCTTAACCTCCGGGGAATAATTCTTGTTGTTCAGCACGTGTTCCTGCAAAAAGGCGTATGTTCCGGAGTTGGATTGCCGTCCGTAGAGCGAAATTTTCTGGTCCGCTCCACCCAGCACTTTCCAGTTCTTGATTTCCCCGCGGAAGATGGAGCCGACCTGGGCCATGGTCAGCGTGTCCAGGGGGTTTTTCTCGTTAACAATTATGCTTAAAGCGTCCACGGCGATAGCAAAGATTCTGGGTCTGACTCCTTTTTCATAAGCCAGGTCCAGTTCTTTTTGCTTCCATTCCCGGGAATGGTCGGCGATGTCACAGGTGCCGTTGATAAGGGCCGTGATGCCCGTGCCAGACCCTCCACCAAGAACGGCGATGGCCGCCCCGGGGTTTTTAGCCATGTATTCTTCGGCCAGGATTTGAACCAGGTTCACCATGGTGTCTGAGCCTTTGATCTGAATCATCTTTTTTTGGGCCAGGCCGGGTTGAATCAAAGAAAAGAGAGCCAGAGCCAGGACCAGACCCAGGTGGATCAGGCCCTTCATTTTTTGGCCAGTTTTTTTGTTAAACATTTTTTCCTCCTTAAATTCTTTTAGAAGCTCATAAAAAAGGTCAGGTTAAAGATGACATCATTTTTTTTGAGCGGGTCTTGATAGTCATAAAACCAGATGTTGGGCTGCAGCTTAAGGCTGCTGTGCAGAGGAGCCCAATCCAGACCGGCTATGACCAGGCTAATTTGGTCATTGGCCGTCAGGTTGTTTGGCTCAAAGCGGTCAAAGCGAGCAAACACATTCAGCTTTTCTGGAACTAAATTGTAGCGACCGAAAACTGACAAGCCGGAGCGCTCATAGCGCTCACCATCCTGCAGGTTTTTGTCATTGCGGTAAACGAACCATTCCGCACCTAAAGTAAGTCCGGGTATGAATTCCGCATAAACATCAGCCTTGTAGGTCAGGGCTTTGGCACCCGCTTCCTGCTTTTCGTAGTCAATGTAACCAACCACGGAGAAGCCCGCCAGCGGGATAACCTGGAGGTTGGCCATCAACTTCTTGTATTTGTCGCCTTCTGGATGACTGTAACCGGCTCCGTTGGTCAGCATCAGGCCGTAGCGCAACGGTCGGGCAATTTTTCCGGTCAGGCTAACCCCGAGGTCAGCGCTGGAAGCATCAACGTCCTTACCGGTTACATCCTTGTAGATGTCCATGAGGGTCTTGGCCACGCTGCGGTAACCCCAGCGGTCTTCAGCCAGCTTAAAGGTTATGGTATCAACCAGACCAACTTTCAGGTCCGAACCAGGCAGGATATCACTAACCTGAAAATACAGGTGCTTGAGGAAGGGGCGGAATTTATCGTCTTTTTTCCCCTGAGCGTCCACAGCTTTTACGTAGTCGCCATCAAAGATAAGACGGAAACTCAGCTTGTCGTTAATCTTGTTGTCGTAGCGGAAATAAGCCCGACGGAAGGTGAAAAAGTTGTTCTTGAAGTTGGGGTCACCCTGCGGATTGGTAATCGGACCCTGGTTGGAAAGATAGTAAGTGTAATCAAGATAGATAGCGGTGGAGAATTTTTGCTGGGCCTGACCGGTAGAGGTCAGGGCGGCAAAAAGAAAAACAATCGTCAAACAAAAGCCCCACCAGCCCGCTCGAGTTTTTTTACCTGAATTCATTTTTCCTCCTTATTTTTTTCTCCGGAATTTTTCAGGCGCCTGGTTATTCCAGAGTTTTTTCAGGCTGATAATATAGAAAACCCGTGTGAAGATAAGGCGAAAGAAAAGTTAAGATTTGGTTAAATTTTTGAAGCCGGTAGTGAGCCGAAAAGTTCTAATTTAATATTGATATAAAGCAGAATAGTCTTTC
>JBBIRN010000080.1:0-9196 GCA_037441785.1 Candidatus Aminicenantota bacterium
CGCAAATCCTGGGCTTAAAAATGAAGATGGTTTTAACTTTGAAGCTGGTTTCAGGTTCAGTCAGAAAAGAGCCTTTTTGGGGTTGTATCTTTTCCAGTACAGCATTGATAACCTAATTGAAAGGTACAAAATTGGAGACCAGCTCTACACCTATGAAAATGTGGAAAACGGAAGGATAAAAGGTCTGGAAGCAGAGTGGGAATGGTTCCTGGTCAAAAGCCTCTCAATATTTGGAAATTATTATCTCTATCAAGGTAGGAGCAGGATTACAGGCGAGCCCTTGAACGACATTCCCCCACAGAGATTGATCATAGGCAGCCGAATCTGGTGGAACAGGTTAAGCCTGGAGCTAACCGGCCTCTTCCAGGATAAAAAGGACCAGCCCGGACCGTCAGAGATAGCCATCCCCTCCTACGAATTGTTTAACCTGAAGATAAGTTATCAACTTAACAGCTACGCTAGATTTTACCTGCGAATAAACAATCTATTTGATAAGTTGTACCTGGCCAGACCAGACCCAGATTCAAGAGAAGAACCAGGAAGAAATATCGTGGTCGGACTTAATTTTTCTTACTAAGAACAACGCCGAACTCAACTCAAGGGCTTGGCCTAATCTAAACAACCACGCAGAAATAAAAAATTGGACTATAAAAAAACTGAATCAGGCTGGTACCCTGCCACTTCCAGATACTCCCCTTAGACTGGATACCATGTCCTAACCTGAAAGAACATTCAGGTTGACAGGGATTGGTATTTTTTTTACATTAGAAGCGGGTAGAAGGGCATGTCTGAAATTAACTCTGCAGAAACCAGCAGAAGGAAAAAAATCCTCCTGGTGGAAGACGAATCCCTCATTGCCATGATGGAATCCGAGCTGCTGGAAAGCGGCGGTTATGAGGTCATCACGGCTCTTAGCGGCGAAAAAGCCCTGGAAATATTTGCCCAGGACCAGTCCATAGACCTTGTGCTTATGGATATTGACCTGGGTAAAGGAATAGACGGAGCCGAAACAGCCCGCAGGATGCTGGCTCTTAGAGATGTCCCCGTCGTTTTTATTTCCAGTCATACCGAGCCAGAAATTCTGGCTAAAACCGAAGCCATTACTTCTTACGGATACATTGTCAAAGGCTCAAGCGAGACCGCCATTTTTGCCTCCTTAAACATGGCCTTCCGGCTGCATGCCGCCCACCAGGAGCTTCTCCAAAAAACCAGAGAGCTGGAAAACCTGGCTGATAACCTGAGCGATGCTGTCAAAAAACTGATGGAGACGCAGAAGGAATTGCTGGCCCGGGAGAAAAAACTCAAAGAAACTACTGAACACCTGGAAGCGACTTTGAATTCTCTGCCTGACCTGCTTTTTGAATTTGATGAACAGGGAAACTACCTTGATATCAGGGCGCCAAACCCTTCTCTGCTTCTCCGGCCGAGGGAAGAACTTCTGGGGCGTAATATCTCAGAGTTTTTGCCAGAAGAGGTTAATGCTGTCTGGATGGCGGCCCTGAAAGAAGCGGCAGAAAAAGGCATAGCCGAAGTAAATTATTCCCTGGAGCTGGCCTCTGGAACTCATTATTTTGAAGCCACCGTGGCCAGAAAAGGAGAAAACCGTCCAGGCCATAATGTTTTTATCGCTCTGGCCCGAGACATCACCGACCGCATTGAAGCCCAATTAGCCCAGCAGGAAACCGAAGTCCGTTTCCAGCGTCTTTTCCAGGCCATGGCTGAAGGCGTGGCCATCCATCGCTTCATTTTTGATAAAAATAAACAGCCTGTTGATTACCTCATCGTTGACATCAACCCGGCTTTTACCAAACACACAGGAATACCGGCGGCAAAAGCCCGGGGCCAGAAAGCTTCGGAGCTCTACGGAACCGGCGAGGCTCCTTATTTAAAGGAATTTTCTGAAGCTTTTAACACCGGCACACCGACTTCGTTTGAATCTTATTTTTCTCCGCTTCAGAGGTATCTCAGAATAACTACCTTCAACATCGGCGAAAATCTGCTGGCCACGGTTTTTGAAGACATTACTGACCGGAAAAAAGATGAAATTGCCCTAAAAGAAAGAGAGGAACGTTATCGCCTGATTTTTGAAAATGCTCCTCTGGGTATTTTGCAGTTTGATGAAAACGGAATAATTACCGATTGCAACGAAGCTTTCGTCCGGATTATTGGCTCCAGCCGGGAAGCTCTCATTGGTTTCAACATGCTCGAAAAGGTCAAGGATGAAAAGGTAATTAAAGCAGTAAAAGAAGCGCTGGCCGGCCGGATAGGTTATTACGAAGGAATCTACCATTCCGTCACCGCTGATAAGGCCACCCCGGTCCGGGGCTTTTTTGCCGGCATCTTTGACCGAAACGGAAAATTCATCAGTGGAATTGGAACTTTTGAAGATTACACAGAAAGATACCGAACGGAAGAAGCTCTGCGTCAATCAGAGGCTTTGCTGGAAGCCACGTTTGAAAGCTCGGTTCTCTCTTTCATTTTCCTGGACACTGAAGGACGAGTGCAAAAATTCAACCAGGCAGCTAACAGAAGAATGATTGATGTCCTGGGCGTGGAACTAAAAAAAGGAGAAAAACTGGTTGACCTTTTGCCAGAAAAATTTAAAGCTACCTTTCCTTCAAGCCTGCAAAAAGCCCTGGAGGGCCAGGTCGTGCACGTAGAAAGAAAGATCCCCCTCCCAGATGGCCAGACCTGGGTCTGGTATGATTTCTACCTGACTCCCGTTTATTCCACGGAAAAAGAACTGCTGGGTGTTTTTATGCAGGCAGAAGACATTACTGAAAACAAAGCCGTTGAAGAATCTTTGAAACAGAGCGAAGAAAGGTTTCGTCTGATTTTTGAGCACAGCGGAGTAGTCATGTTCTTCCTGGACCCGGAAACCGGACAGCTCCTTGATGCCAATTATAAAGCGGCAGAATTTTATGGCTACAGCCGAGAGCAACTGAAAAAAATGAACATAAAAGAGATTAACACTCTGCCTCCCGAAGAAATCCACAAACGCATGGAAGAAGCCCGGGACAAAAAGGTCAATTTCTTCCTCTTCCAGCATCGTCTGGCTTCAGGCGAGATAAGAGAAGTGGAAGTCCATTCCTACCCCATTAAGTTTGGAGATAAAAGTTTTCTGCTCTCCGTCATCCTTGATGTGACTGACCGTCTAAAAGCTGAAAGAGAGCTCAAAAAAGCCCTGGAAGAAAAGCAGGCTATCCTTAGGGAACTACAGCACCGGGTCAAGAATACCTTTGCCCTGATTACTTCTTACGTTAACCTGGAGCTGAGCCAGCTCCAGGAAAAAGAGAAACGCTGGCCGCTGGAAGTTCTAAAACACAGGCTGCTGACCATAGCGCGCGTCTACGACCTGCTGGTGCCCAGCGAAAGATACCAGGAAATAAACCTGGAGCGTTTCATTAAAGACATAACCAGTTCCATGGTCAGTGCTCTGGCCTCTGGGCAGACCAGAATTGAGCTCAGCCTGGAGCTTCAGCCTCTAAACTTTGATGTTAAAAGGGCCATTCCGCTCGGCCTGGTCATCACAGAAATTTTGACTAATGCTCTGAAGCATGCTTTCGCCGGACGCGATGAAGGCCACATTATCATAAAATTAGAAAAAACAGAGCAAGAATTAAAGCTGGAGATAGCTGATGATGGCATAGGAATGGAGGAGGGAAAAGCAGCCGCCCCTGCTGCTACCCTGGGCACGGAAATTATCCGCGCCCTGGCTGACCAGATTGGAGCTCACCTGGAGATGACCAGCCGGCCGGGTGAAGGGACAAAATACTCTTTACGCCTGCCGCTTAAGGCAAACTCTGTCCACTAAATAAATCAAACCTATCAGAAACTTAAACCTGCACACTTCAGAGGCGCTGGAGGTTAAGATATTTTCTTAAGAATCTTACTGCTTCATCGCAATTTCTGAAGACGGGTAGACCGTTTTTCTCCAGATAATCACACAATGGGTCATACAACCGGCCAGCATCAATGTTGACCACCAGCGGCTTTTCGCTCTCTTTAAAAATCTTGCGGAGCCGGCCGGCCAGGCTGTCTTCAGCATAAATATTCTCTCTGTGCGTTTCTGCGGGTGGCAGAGTCTGAAGAGCAGCCGTCATGGGCACACAGGAAACTACCATTCCGTCTACCTGTTCATCAGCCAGTATGGCTTCCACACAACCACAGAAAGCAGCATCGTCAGCCATGGGTGTAACATCAAGCGGGTTATGCACGTCCTGCAGGCGGTCTATACCCAGAGGCTGGAGAGCCTGGAGAATCTTCTGCACCGTTTCTGGTCTGAACTGAGGAAGGCTCAGAGCGCCATCTTCACCTTTTAGATTATCAGCCATGATTACTGATTCAAAACCGGCGTTGGATATCAGCCCCACTCTCTGACCTTGAACCTTTTTCCCTTCAAGAAGTATCAGAGCCTTGATAAAGTTTTCAAAATCTTTGATGGTCTCTGCCACCATCACTCCGGCCTGAAGAAGCAGGCTCTTGGCCACCGCATAATCCCCGGCCACAGAGGCCGTATGACTGGCTGTAGCCTGACGGCCCTCCGGGCTTCTTCCGGATTTGTAGACCACGACTTTCTTGCCGGCTTTTATGGCTTCCCTGGCCGCCTGGTAAAAACGCCAGCCATCACCGGGCTTAAAGCCTTCAATGTAGGCAGCTATTATTCTGACTTCCGGACGGTCTTTGAGATAGTTCAGGTAATCACCCATGGTCAAATCAAGCTGATTACCCACAGAAATAGCATAGACCGGTTCAAACCTGTCCTGGGTGCTCATCCTGGAGAGCATGAAAGCGCCGCTCTGGCTGACAATCGCCAGGCCAGCAGAAAGGCCTTCTGGCCTTTTAAATTTGTATTCTGGAATGAAAGTGCTGTCATACCTGCCTGGCACAGAAATTATGCCCAAACAGTTTCCGCCGTTTATGACCGGGGCAGGCTGGCCTTCTTTCCTTCGGCCTAAAAGTAAATTCCTGATATCATCCTCAATACTCTTGGTACCTGATTTTTCTCCCAGCCCACCGGCAATGATGATGACCGAATGCGCCTTTTCTTTTTCCACCAGTTCTTTCATAACCGGGTAGACCTGGTCTGCTCCCAGGGTTAAGATGAAAAGGTCCACGGCCTGAGGCAGGTCGGCCACTGAAGGATAACAGCGGCAGCCTTCAATGGTTTCCAGCCCGGGCTTGACCACATAAATCTTTTCCCGGTTAAAACCATTCTTGATGATGTTGTTTAAAATAATATGGCCAACGTTCATTTTTTCTGAGACCCCGATGAGGCCAATGCTCTGAGGCTCAAGTATTTTTTGAATCTGGGCGGCTGACCTGGCCTCCAGCTCCAGCTTGTTTCTGGAAAACCGGGCCAGACCATCAAGCAGGACCGGCTTACCCTTCCTGATAACCAGGGGGTTAACTTCAAGCTCTTCCACGGTAAAGGCCGTAGTCTGGTTAAACGGTGAAAAATCCTGCCCAATCTGCTGGAAAGTTTGCACCACCCGCTGTAGTTCTTCTGCTTTCACCAGCGGTTTCCGGCCACGAAATTCTCTGGCCACTTTGCCAAAAACAGCCAGGGGTTCCAGGCTGGCCAGGACCTTTTTTTCAGTCAGCCCGGCTACCGGTAAAATGGCCAGGCTGTGTCCTTCTTTAAGATGAGTGTTAAGATATTCCACATCCAGGCCGCCTCCGCCAAAAGTAACCACCGGGCCAAAATCTTTGGAAACCCGCAGACCAAGCAATAACTCAGAACCAAAGCCGACCTGCTCAAACTCCACCATTTCCACCACCAGAAATCCCTGGATTGATTCCGCCACTTCTTCTGGTCTGGCTTTGCCTCCAGAATTACGGCTGAACTTAAGCGGGACTTCTTTTTCCATCTTTTTGATGGCCGCTTTAACCTCGCTGGCCGTGGCCCTGACCGCCATCACGCCCCCAACGTCAGATTTATGGAGGATTAAGGGTGACACAACTTTGACCACTACTTTCTCACCACCGAGTTTGCGCAGCATCCCGGCCGCTGGATAGACCCCTTTTTTCAAAAAAACATACCTGGGAAGGCCAAAGCCATAGGTTTTCAGCAGCTCATAAACTTCTGGTTCCAGTAAAAAATTCCGTCCTTCTTTTTCAGCCCGGAGAAAAATTTTACTCGCTCGTTCGACCAGGTTTTTTTTCATCTTTCCCCTCTCATTTTGTGGTAATTTTTTTGCTGAAAACTGAGCATATATTTATTTTATTTTTTGGTGGAAGAAGCTGCTTCCTTGCCCAGCTCAAAAGCCTTCAGGTTCACCTGGACGATCTGCTCCCCGCGCCTTTCAAACAGCACCCGAATGAATTTTTTTAGATTTTCTTCTTTAAGCGGCAGAAAGACAGACGCGGCACCCAGCATGACCATGTTCTGGGCTTTGACACTGCCAGCTTGCTTGGCCAGCTTTTCTGAATCAATAAGCACGCTGACCGGAGCCTTCTTTATTTCCTGGAATATGCCTTCCAGTTCCGGGTAATCGGGTATGTTTTTGTAAGGAGTGGAGCTGGAGACCACGGCTCCGTCCGGTCTGAGGTAATCAAAATAGCGAAGGGTTTCCAAGGGTTCAACGCTCAAAATCATGTCTGCTTCGCCCAGCGGAATGAGGTCGCTGTAAATGTGGCTGTCAGACAGCCTCAGGTGAGATTGAACAGCTCCGCCCCGCTGCGACATGCCATGGACTTCAGCCTGTTTGAAGTTCAGACCCTGTTCCAGAGCCGCATTATCAATGACAAAGGCAATGGACAGGATGCCCTGCCCCCCAACACCAGCCAGGATGATGTCATATTTCATGTTCAGCTCCTTTTCTTCTCGCCAAGAATCTGGATACATTCCCGGCGGGCAATGATGACAGAAAGCCCGTGATAGGCCAGTTCATCTTTTATAACCCTGACATTTTCCTCATGATGTTTGGGCAGAGGAATGATCACTTTGATATGCTCCGGATTAACCCCGACTCCAGCCACCATCCGGTCAAGAGGTTCGCCGGTGCCAAAACTCGGCTGAGCCCCGGTCATGGCCACTGTTCCGTTATCCAGGATGATGACGGTCATGTCCGTGTTGGAATAGACAGCATCCAGCAGAGGGGTAATGCCAGAATGGGCAAAGGTAGAATCGCCGATGACCGCTACCGAAGGATAGATACCAGCCTCGGCCCCGCCCTTGGCCATAGAAACAGAAGCGCCCATGCACACGCAGGTCTGGACAGCGTTGTAGGGCGGAAGGGCTCCCAGGGTATAACAGCCGATATCAGAAAAAACGTTGGCCCGGGGAAAATCTTTCAACGCTTCCTTAAGCGCCTTAAAGGTGTCAGCGTGCGGACAACCGACGCAGAGCTGCGGTGGCCGGCTGGCCAGCTTCAAGCTCTCCACTTTTAGTCCCGTCTTCACCGGGAGCCCCAGAGCTCCAGCGACCAGGTCCGGTGTCAGCTCGCCAGACGGAGGTAAAGTGCCGTCCATCTTGCCACGAATTTTCTTGCCCGGGAGGCCGGTTACTCCTCTGATGAACCTTTCCAGAAAAGGATAACCTTCCTCAATGATTAAGATTTCTTCTACCTGGTCTATCAGTTGGAGCAACTTTTTTTCTGGAAAAGGATAGGTGGAAACCTTCAGGTAAGAAGGTTCTTCCGGCAGTCTGGCAGCTATTTCTTTAAAATAATTGTAAGCAATACCGGTTACTACCACGCCCAACTTTTTATTGTTCGGATTGAGGCTCAGATGGTTGAAGCGTGTTTCCTCTGCATATTCCTTTAGGTCTTTCTGTCTATCAAGCAAAAGTCTGAAACGCCGGCGAGCATTACTCGGAAGTAACGTCCAGTCCTGCCAGCTACCATAAGCCTCGCCTCTATTCTGCTCTCTGGCCGGTCTGACTTCTACCGAGGAACGGCTGTGAGCCAGCCTGGTAACCAGCCTGATTAAAACAGGAAGGTTAAATCTTTCTGACAGGTCAAAGGCTTCTCTAGTCATGTCGTAGGCTTCTTGATGTCCGGTCGGTTCCAGACATAGTATGCGGGCGAAATCGGCGTAGTAACGACTGTCCTGTTCATCCTGAGAAGAATGCATGCCCGGGTCATCAGCCACCACTACCACCAGTCCACCGTTAGCTCCGGTTATGGCAGAATTGATGAAAGGGTCAGCGGCCACATTCAGCCCCACGTGTTTGAAAGAAACCATGGCCCTTTTACCGGCAAAAGAAACACCGAGGGCTTCTTCACAGGCTACTTTCTCGTTGACACACCATTTGGCCACAAATTTCTGGCTACCCCCAGAAATTTTTATCAGGTATTCCATGATTTCCGAGGCCGGGGTGCCCGGATAAGAATAAGCCGCACTCAGGCCGGCGTGCACCGCCGCCAGAGCCACGGCTTCGTCTCCCAGAAGAACCATCTTATTCATGATGCCATCCTTATTGTGAGGTTAGACTGATAAAGCTGCTTAAATTAGTCTTTAGCATACAATTTCCGGCCAGATGGTGTCAAGAAAAAGACTTAAGTTTAATCTTTACTATTCCTATAAAATTATGTTAAATTAGAGTTGTTCGGTTATAAATTCGGGCAAATCCTGTTTAAGGAGAAGCAGATGTTTAGAATCTCAACCAAAGGCCGTTACGGGACCAGATTGATGCTCAACCTGGCCCTGCACTACAGGGATGAGAGCCCGGCCAGATCCCTGAAAGATGTTTCAGAAGAAGAAGGTATTTCCATCAGGTATCTGGAACAGATCATCATCCCCCTGCGCACCAACCGCCTGGTCAAGAGTGTGCGCGGGGCCGGCGGTGGCTATACTCTTTCCCGTCCACCGGCCCAGATCAAGCTCAGCGAAGTCCTCCAGGCCGCTGAGGGAAATTGCTGCCTGGCTGAATGCGTGGAGGATAAGAGCATTTGCCCTCGTTCTTCCTACTGTGCTGCTCATGAAGTCTGGAAAGAAGGCACCAGAGTGATGAAACAGTATTTTGATTCTATTTCACTGCAGGACCTGGTAAAACTGGCTGAAAAGAAGAGTAAAAAACGCTTCGCTTCTTTTAAATAACACCAACCGCTGGACTCGGCGCGATGAAATTCATCTCTTCTCTTAAATTAACCATTGTTTTGATTATTTTGCTTATCATTCTGGCTGTCCTGGGAACGCTGCTACCTCAGAATGAAGAACCTGCTTTTTACCAGGAACATTATGCCGGGAAAGC
>JBBIRN010000081.1:0-9143 GCA_037441785.1 Candidatus Aminicenantota bacterium
CTTTCAACGCTTTGCCCAGCCTGGACCAGTTCCGGGTAGAAAGGTTCAGATAATATTACCCGGGTTTTCAGCTTAAAGACATCACTCCCTACCTGGACGCCCTTCGCCTGATAAAATCTCCAGAAGAAATTGAAGTCCTTCGGAGAAACGGCAAAATCTCGGCCGAAGCGATAAAAAAAGCCATGCTGGCTTCCAGGCCAGGGGCTTATGAGTATGAGCTGGAGGCCGCGGCCCTGGAGGTGGTCCTGAAAAACGGTGGCCGGGGTCCAGCCTATCCACCGATTATCGGTTCTGGTCCGAATACCTGTATCCTTCATTACGAAAAGAATTCCCGGCAGATGAAAGCCGGGGAGCTGGTGCTCATGGATTTTGGCGGTGAACTTGAATACCTGACTATGGACATCACTCGCACCTGGCCAGTTTCTGGTCGTTTTACAGAAGAACAGAAAAAAGTTTACCGGGTAGTGCTGGAAGTGCAGAAGGCCTGTATTGAAGCCTTCCGCCCGGGAGTGACGGCCAGGGATGTCCAGGAGTATGTGGCGAAAAAAATGAAAGAAAAGGGCCTGGACACCATGGGCCTGAAAGGCGGGCTCGGTCATCTGGTGGGTCTTTGCGTTCATGATGTTCAGCCGGCTGAACTGGTGCTAAAAGAGGGCATGGTTATGGCTATTGAGCCGGCGCTTTATTTCCCGGAGAAAAATCTGGGTGTCAGAATAGAAGACACGGTCCTGATTACCAAGGATGGCTGCGAAGTCCTGACCGCTGATGTGCCCAAAGAAATAGAAGAAATAGAGGCGTTGCTGGCTCGGAGGAAGTTTTAACTTTTGTTCATGGTCTGGCTGCTGATTATTTTTCTGGCCTGGGTAGTCTATTTATCTCTTGAGGCTGGTTTTCATCAGCAGGCTCTGAGAAAAATTCCCCACCGGATAGCGGTCACTGGCATCAGGGGAAAATCAAGCATCACCAGGCTCATAGCCGCCGGCTTAAGAGAAGCCGGCTACCGGGTCGTGGCCAAAACCACGGGCTCAAAGCCAGTCATCATCTATCCTGATGGTCGCGAAGAAGAAATAAGAAGAAAAGGGCGGCCGAGTGTCCTGGAGCAGAAAAAGCTGGTGCGGCTGGCCGCCAGTCAGTCAGCAGATTTCCTGGTGGCAGAAATGATGAGTATTCAGCCTGAGTTTCTTCTGGCCGAAAGTCATAAATTACTTCAGCCTGAAACCCTGGTTCTCAGTAATATCAGAATTGACCACACTGAATTTCTGGGGCAGAGCAAAGAGGAAGTGGCTTTAAATTTAAGTGCCTGTTTCAGGCCTGGCCTGCAGGTCTTCATCCCCGCGGAAGAGATGTGGCCTGTTCTGGCGGAGGAGTCAGAGAAGAGCGGGGCAGAAATAAAAGCGATAGCCCCGGGCCAGCTGGCTTATGAACTTAAAAGCCAGGTCCCTTATGCTGAATTTGAGCCCAATTTAAGACTGGCTCTGGAGGTTCTGGCGCATTACCGCATCCCGCTTGAAAGAATAAGTGCAGGCTTTAGAAAAGTTTGCCCGGATTTCGGTCACCTGAGAATCTGGCAGGTGGCTGGCCGGGTGGGAAACCCGCCCTTCTATTTTATAAATTTGCTGGCCGCTAACGACCCGGCCTCTACAGTAGAAGCCTTAAAAGTTTGATTTATCCCGGCGGCAGATGGTCGGGCTTTTGAGTTTGAGGTCTGACCGACCCGACCGGACCAAGCAATGGCTTGATTATCTGCGGGCTGAGGCTGGTCTTAAAGGAAGTATTCTCTCTAAGCTTCAGGTTCTGTTTCTGGCTGGCCCTGGCTCGGCGGTGGTCTCCAGAAAATTATCCTCCGCCCCGGGCTGGTCAAAAAGCCGGGTTAAAAGGCTAAAAGCCAGAAGCCCGGAAGATTGCCTGACAGAAATCTTTAATTACCTGAAGAACTTCCAGCCCGGCTGGCCAGAAGAAACTATAAATAGAGCAGAAAACGAGGAAAAGACTGCAAATTTGGAAAAGGAAATGGTTATCATCGGGATGGGTAACATCGTTGGTTTTGGTCAAAAATTGATTGATTACCTGGAGAAAGAAGGTCATGCCCTTAAATTATAGCAGTCTGTTTATCGGCCTGGTTCTGGCTTTAATTTATGTGGAGCTAACCGGCCTCTCGCCTGGCGGGTTAATTGTGCCAGGTTATTTTGCTATCTACCTTGACCAGCCTTTCCGGGTCCTGGCCACGTTGGTGGTGGCTTTTTTGGTGATGGGACTTTACCGGCTGGCTTTCAGGTATTTTCTTATCTTCGGCCGACGCCGGTTTGTCTTTATGATTCTGGCCGGAGCCATTTTAGGACAGTTATGGGCCTGGCTGCTGCCGGCCCTGTTCTCTGAACCACTCGGGCTCCGGGTGATTGGCTGGGTAATACCGGGGCTGCTGGCTTCTAACCTGGAAAGACAAAGGGTCTCTTACACCCTGGCTTCTCTGGCCATCGTTTCGGTCCTGACTTTTTTTCTCGTGCATCTGCTGGGCTAATGCGTAACACTAAATTTAAAAAGATAACACTCAGCGGCCTGGCTCTTATCAGTTTGCTGGCGGTGGCTGTTTATTTGGGATTGAACAAAAACCAGGGTCGGAACTTTCCGCCTGATTCTGCTGAATGGCAGGCAGCCGAACTTATGTTACAGGCGGAAAAAGCCACTTTCGCCTGTGAGCAGAGAAAAGGTCTTCAGCCGGAAAAAAATCATTTTGACCCTAACCACACCGGTTTAATTGGCCTGGAACAGAGTGAATTGACCACGACTCTTGGGCGCCTGGAGGCCAAGCGCACGACCACCAACCCCAACCTGGCGGCTTTGCTGGTGCAGCTGTTAAAAGAAGCTGGCGTAAAGCCGGGTGATTCGGTGGCGGTGGCTGCTTCTGGTTCCTTTCCCGCTCTACTCCTGGCCGCGGTCTGCGCCGGGCACAGCCTTAATCTGGACCTCATGCTGATAGTCTCGGTGGGTGCCTCGCAGTGGGGGGCCAACCACCCTGAGTTTACCGTCCTGGAGATGCTGGCCTGCTGGCGGGAGGCAGGGCTTGATAGATACCGGCTGCTAGCTGTTTCCTGGGGTGGTGAGGATAATTCTGGCCGGGAATATCCTGAAAAAATCCAAAGAAAAATCAGAGACAGAGCCCGGGAAATGGGCCTAAAGATTCTGGAACCCAGGCCTTTAAGTTTAATGGTCAGAGAGCAGGCAGCTCTGTTTCAGGAGAGCGCCCGGGGACCGCTTAAAGCATTTATCAACATAGGCGGGAACCTGGTTTGCCTGGGCCTGGATTCTTCCGTCCTGGAACTTAAGCCAGGTCTGACCAGAGTGAAGAAAATCCCGCCGGCTGAAACCCGGGGGCTGATTCAGGAAATGGCCAGCCAGGGCCTCCCAGTAATTCATCTGCTGAACATTCAGGGCCTGGTCAACAGGTATGGTTTACCCTGGGACCCGCAGCCTCTGCCGTGGCCTGGCCAGGTTCTAAGCCTAAAAGAAGCAGAGCAGGAAAGAACCTGGCTCAGAAGAATCTTTGTCCTTTATGTTCTGGGGTCAGCCTTATTTGTGGCCTGCTGTTATTTTATTCATAAACGACACGGTCAGAAGGTGCTTTAGACGGGTCTTTAAGGTAAAAACCAACTCCCTTTTGTACTAAATCTCTGTAGTGTGGAACATTTTCCAGTTCCACGGGTCGGTCGGGGTTCAGCTCACTCCAGACTTTTAAAATCTGGATG
This sequence comes from Candidatus Aminicenantota bacterium, assembly GCA_037441785.1. Lineage (GTDB taxonomy): Bacteria > Acidobacteriota > Aminicenantia > Aminicenantales > Saccharicenantaceae > Saccharicenans. The sequence continues at coordinate 3,744 of JBBIRN010000081.1, forward strand.
ATGGAGGAAAGGTGGCGGCCGACGCGAACTTCAATCGGCCAGCCCTTTTCATCAAGTTTTTCAAAAAGCAGGCCGTGCTTTCCGGCCTTCATCACAAATTCATCCTTGCCGGTTAAGAGTAACTCCCGGTTGGTGCGGCCCCGCGTCGCATCCAGAAATGGTTCAGGCGTTTCCAGCAGAAGGGGAATAGCCTGGGTATGGTCGCCAATTTCTCTGTGGGATAAGCCGCGCAGGGCCGGAGGCGAGTATTCCACCCCGATGTTAAACCCTTCCTCGCTGCTGATCATCATAGAAGCCAGGGCCGCTACATCCTGTCCTTTCTGGTGAGCCACGATGGTGCTGATGACTGGGTACTGCAGCTCGGCTTCATGCAGGTCAATGACCAGGTCAATTTTTTCTTTGATGATAAGCTGGGTCATGGCGTAGCAGGTTTTCTCTGTCATGGTTCCGTCGGGCCGGCCAGGCCAGGTGCGGTTGTGATTGCGGATGTCCATGTAAGCCAGCTGCTGTCTGCTGGGGTAGTGAATGTAAACTTCCGGGTCCGGCCACTGGTCCAGGGGGTTAGACCAGCGGTCACCCTGCCGGAATTTTTGCTCTCCCCAGGGTGTTTTTATGGAGTAGTCCGGGGGGTAGGCACCGCCGGGACGGGTTGAAGTAGAAGCGCTGGGGTTGGCGGTGGGGATGACAAACACCCGGCCTCGCTTCACCAGAGCATTCTCCACCAGGAGCCAGGCGGCCAGGCGACCGGCTGGCTCCTCAGCATGAGAACCACCCAGGATGAGAACAGAACCGCCTTCTGGTTTCTGGCTGAGAAGATAAACCCGGGCATCGTTTATTGAATTCTTAATCCCCGGGAAATATTCGCTCAGCCTGATTACTCTCAAAACTCCCTCGCCCAGAACAACAGGTTCAGCCAGATGACGGCTGCGGTAAAAACTCACTCCCGAGAATATAAAAGCAATTAAAAATAAAAGAAGGAAGATGACCTTTCGCCAGCGTACTAAACTCTCAATAGTTCTCTTGGACATGGTGGGCCTCATTTAAGATGGAAAACTCTGAGTAAGAAAGGAAGAAGAGTGAGCAGGTAGAGAAGCTCTTCCTGCCATTTCTTGCTTTTCCTGAAGTTCACCAGAAAGCAGACTGAGAAAAAAGCCACCATCAGGTAGTAAAGAAAATTTATGATGGAACTCATGGCTAACCTCTTAAAATACGGTCAAGAAAGAAAGCTTTTTGCTGAATACCACCATCAGAAGTCCGAGGCCAGCGATTAGCAGAGCTGGCCCCAGGCATTCTTTGAGGAATTTATGGTACGGAGCCTTAACCCCCACGGTTTCCATGGTCAGACGTCCGATGATAGCCGTGGGCGGAAGGGCATCACCCAGGGGCCAGATTAAACTCATCCCGGCCAGGGCCACGACCGGGTTCAGGCCGCGAGTGTTGAACAAAAGAACCAGAGGAACGCCGAGCACTGGTGCGGCTCCCCACATCAGAACGGCTTCGGAAATTGGCAGGGTCAGGACCAAAGAAGCAATCACGGCGGCGACTGGTAAGGTGACCACCGAAACAGAAATAAGGCCCCGCACTCCGGTTAAGGTCATTATCTGGACCAGGATGCCCACGCAGGTAAGAGTCCCGATGAGCGGCAGCAGTTGTTCACTGGTCCGCAGTGAAATTTTCCAGAGGTTAAGCTTGACTGGGGAAAGGAAGAAGGTAACCAGAGCCGTTAGGGCAAAGACCAGCGGAAGTCCCAGGATGGGGAAACGGAAAGGGAAAAGGCGGCTGGCTATGATCAGGCCGAGAAAGACCAGGAAAGGCAGGATAATTCTCCACCAGTTCATCTTTTCCGGAGGCCTGGGTAGTTCAGCCATGGCTTTCTCAATGTCTACCGGCTGCGCCTGGCGACCGAGGATAAAGATGGTCAGCAAGGCAGCTACCAAGCAGGGGATAAAAAGAGGAAGGAAAAAGCCCACGTAAGGCATGTTGATGCCGGCTGCCGTCAGCATGGCCCAGAGGCTGACCGGCGGCGCGGCTGCGCTCAGGCCAGCAATCAGAAAAATGATGGCTGCTACCTTTACTTCAGAAAGACCCATGTATTTCAGAACCACGGCCACCAGCGAGCCAGTAATCAGCACCGTCACACTGCCGGCTCCGGTCAGGGCTCCCGGAATTAAAAGAAGGATGACGATGAGGAAAAACAGGATGAATTTGCGGTGATGAAACCTGACCAGAATTTTTCTGACGGCAAAAGCCACCCCACCGGCTTCTTTGAGTAGGTTCATAAAAAGCGTGGCCGTAAGAAATATAAGGCAGATGTCCAGGTAGGTAATGGCTCCTTCAGCAATATGCCGTAAGGGAATTCCTTCGCCCGCGGCCAGGGCTCCGCTTATAGCGGCCAGAAAAAGGGATAATTCCGTGGAAATTTTAAACATCTTGGCCAGGGCATAGGTGACAACCATCACCAGAAGTATGATAAGAGCGCTCTCGGTAGCGGTCATTATTTTTCTCCTTCTGGCAAGAATCAGTATTTCCGGCGGTCTACGGTGATAGAAGCAATGGCGTGATAACTCTGCAGAGAATTTTTATTTTGGTAAATAGTCCTTTCCACAATCAGTGTGCCCAGCTGATAATCATCCCAGCGGTAGAGGCCCACATCGGTCTGGTTTCCGGTTATGGCGTAGAGTTCCTGGACTCCATGGGTCACAGGCGGCAGGTTCAGTTGGTCCAGCACCAGGTTCAGGCTCTCTATGTCTCTCAAGGTAAACGTGCGACCGTTGGGGTCCATGTCCAGCTTTAACTCTGGTGGCGGCGGCAGGTTAGGAGTATCTTCCTCTGTTTTTATGATGAACCTGTAGACAATTCGGTGGGAATATTGAGTATCCTGTTCCTGCACCACGTAGCTGTATTGAGGCAGGCTGGGAGGGAAGAGGTCATTTTTTATGGCTTTGAAGCTCAGCCTTTCCAGCCGCGTATTCTTCAGGTAGCCGAGTATGATACCGAGGACAATTATAAAAATGATGGTGCGCACGAGACTTTCAGTATGCCCACGAATGATGATGTAAACCAGCCACAGAACACAAATCGCCAGAAGGGCAGTGACTACCGTGATGGCTGTTGAAGTGGCAATCATGGGTTATCCTTCCTCAGTTGATTTTCCTTTGGCTATTGTATCAGAAAAAAAATTTAAAAAACAAATTGAACTTTAGGTTTGAAAAATGCGCTTTTAGAGATAAAATCTTTTTCTACCTCAATAAAGGAGTGTCGTATGAAAAAAAGAATGGTTTTGGTTCTGGTTCTGGTGATGGCTTTGTTTTCCGGGCTGCTGGCGCAGCCCCAGGAAAAATTGCCCAGAACCTTTCTTCCCTTAAGTATTCTTCAAGAAATTATCAACGAATCTTCTGGTGAGCTAGCCCTGCAGAATGAAGTTTACCTGACCGGAGTAAACCGCAACCGCAAGGCAGAAGAATACCGGACTGGCTACTTTGAAACTAAATTCATCCTGGAGAGATTGAAAGAATACGGGTTTGATGAAGCGGAGATCGTGGATTTACCCGTCCGCGGCGAGAAAACCTGGGATGCGGAGGAAGCTGAACTCTGGATAGTTGAACCGGCGAAGAAGAAGATTGTTGATCTCAAAGAAATGCCGGCCAGCCTGTGTTCAGGCAGCTCTTCAGCCGACGTTACAGCCGAACTGGTTGATGTTGGACCTGGCTACAGCGAGGAACATTACAAGGGTAAAGACCTGAACGGTAAGATAGCCCTGGTTTATGGAGCGCCGGAAGTAGCCCGTCGCCTGGCCGTGGAAAAGTACGGAGCCGTTGGTCTGATCGGCTGCTCTTCCAGCCATCCGGAGTTTGACCGCGACCAGATTGGCTGGAATTCCATCAGGGCCGGGGAGAAAGACAAACCAACTTTTGCTTTCATGGTCTCAGAAAGAACCTATTTTGACCTGAAAATGGCTCTGGAAAGAAAGACCAAAATCGTGGTCAGAGCCAGGGTTAAGACCCAGATGGTTCCTTATAAAGAAGAAATGGCCGTTGGTTTAATCCGGGGAAAAGAAAAACCGGAGCAGGAACTGGTGCTGACTGCCCACTTGTTTGAAGGCTTTGCCAAGCAGGGGGCCAATGACGATGCTTCCGGCTGTGTGGCTATTCTGGAAGCCGGTCGGGTTTTAAAGAAACTCATGGCTGAAGGTAAGATACCGGCTCTGAAACGTTCCGTCCGCTTTCTTTTTGTCCCGGAGATTTCTGGCACCCGGGCCTATATTGATAAACATCCGGAAATTGCTAAGCGATTTTTTGCTAACATAAACGAGGATATGGTGGGCGAAGCGCTGGTGAAAAACCTGAGCGCCTTCCGTCTGGAAACCACGCCTTACTCCCTGCCCACCTATCTCAACGACGTGGTAGCTTCTTTTGTGGAGTGGATGGGGGCCAGCCAGAGAATTGCTCAGGATTCAGGCTGGAAGTATTATGAGGTCTTGAGCCCGGCCGGCAGCCGTGACCCGTTTTACTACACCATAGACCGCTTTTCGGGCGGTAGCGACCACATTGTTTTTGTAGATGGTTCGGTAAGAGTCCCGGCGGTGATGTTCATCTGCTGGCCTGATATGTGGTACCACACCAGCGGCGACCTGCCGGATAAATCAGATTCCACCCAGCTTAAAAGAGTGGTAACTCTCACGGTAGCTTCCGCTCTTTTCCTGGCTAACGCTGGGCCAGAGGAAGCCAAGGCCATGTTGAATGAAGTGGCCAGCCGAGGGCTGCAGAGACTTGGCGAAGAAAAAGGTCGGGCCGAAGCCATGATCCAGGAAGCTGGGGCGAAAGACCTTAATGTAGCTCGAAAAGAAGCTGTTAACATCATAAACGAGGCTTTCCGCCGGGAGAAAGAAGCCCTGAGTTCAGCCGGATTTTTTGCCCCCGGAAATCAGGAATTCCAGGCTGCTTTAAAAGCCAAACACGAAAGCCTGGATGTTTTTAAGGAAGCCTGTCTGAAAGAGCTGGAAGCGGTTTACCACCAGGCCTGCGCGGCGAAAAAAGTTAAGCCAGAAAAGCTCAGCCTGACACCGGAGGAAATCAGACTGAGCAAGGTCGTTCCGGTAAGAAAGCCTATGGGTGGAGATACTGACCCCTGGGCGGTCATGATGAAGCTGAGACAGATGAACCTGCAGGTGGCTCTGCCAGTTTACCGCGCAGAGTTTGAATTGAGAAATTTCATAGACGGTAAGCGTTCCATCCTGGATATCAGAAACGCGGCTTCAGCTGAGTATGAACCGCTGCCACTGCTGGAGGTGGAAAAATATTTCCAGGCTCTGGAGAAGGTTGGGCTGGTGGAATTGAAGAAAAAATAGGACTTTAAAACCCTGAGAAATTAATCAAGTCTGTTAGCAGAAGATAAGGCCCT
>JBBIRN010000082.1:0-9089 GCA_037441785.1 Candidatus Aminicenantota bacterium
GGTATTTGATAATTATCATTCTGGCCGCTTTTTTATCCTCGTTTTTGGTTTTTGTCCATTCGGTGTAGATGGCCTCGCAGTCTAACCCGAGGTGAAGGATGTTTTCATGACTCAGGTAGTAAAGTGAATTCAAAATCAGGTGAGAATGGAAATAACTGGTTCTATCCTTTTTTACTTGCCAGCTGGAGGTTGGCTGAGGCCTTAAGACATTAAGTAAGGCTGGTATAGTTGGTGGCTCTGAGCAGCGATGGCTTTTCCTATTTTGAGGATTATTTCTTTTGACTCGGCTGTTTCCCTGGGGGCCAGGAGGCGGAGGTAGAGATTATCAACGCGGGCCCGGAGCAGGCCTTCACCATACAGAGCTGTGTAAGAAGGGCTGATGGGGTTTTCTGCTGAAGGTGAAATTTTCTCATTCAGCCTGACGGGTTGGCCAGTCCAGTCAAGGGAAAGAAGCCCAAAGGTCTCATCCGGATGCTGCATCTCGTAAACTTCAACTATGATTTCCTCTTCACTTTCTTTTTGGCCCTGGTAATGCCAGACCAGCAGCTGGTTGAACTTGTAAGCCAGGTAGAGTTCACCACCTCCGTCCATATAATCAAAAATTGTTTCTCTGGTAATTTTCTGGGGTGGGCCGCTCAGTTTCCAGCCATCTATAGTTTCTGGCAGATGAAGGTTATCAGCTTTAAGCATGTTTTTTTCTCCTTGGGAGCAGGCAGGCGATGAAAACAAAAATGGCCAAGAAATCAGGATAATTGCTGGAAGAGAGTTAAAAGAGGGTTTAAAGCTCATTTTGCCGGTTCTCTTGTGAATAAATTTCAGTTCAATTTAATTTTAAATCCTGGTCAATTTTTAGTCCAATAAATATTTTTGAACCAGATAGGAAGGCCGAGAAGCCAGATTGCACTCGCTTAATTTGACATCTGGCCCTTTTTTATTTTATTAAAATTAGAGCATGAGAGATTGCGATCAAGGGGGCAACTTAATTAATTTTTCTGTTTTATATTAATTCAGCGAAAGGAGGTACATCATGTCTGAAAGATTTAAAAGCGCACAGGGTCTGATTATTTTCTTCTGTTTCATCATGATGCTTAGCCTGGCTCTACCTGGCCAGACGGCGGCAAACAAGGGTGGTTATGCCCTTCTGGATAATTTGACCCAGATTTTTCAGGAAGCAAGCCAAGCTGGAAAGTTCGACCTGGAGAAGATTAATCCATTACTCAAAAACTTGATGACCGAGGCTCGCCAGCTTCATGAACAAAAGCAAATTGACAGGCCATTTTTCTTCCGTTACCAGAGGCTTCTGGGGATGATAAAAATGACATCTGCGCCTGATCCTGACGGCATCCTGGTGCCAATCATAGAGCGCGAAAAGGCGAGCTTTATTAAAGAAGTTCTGGGTGAGGAGGTAAAAACCGGCGGCCCAGAGACTATGCGTTTGCTGGCTCAGGCCATCCGCGACGAGATAATCAACCTCCGAATCTATCTTGATAACCGGGAGAAAAAAGAGAAATTGATAAAAGAATGGAATGAAAAGATGTCCTGGATTGAGGACAAGAAATAACCTGGCCCAACTTAAGCATCTCAGAGAAAACGTTCTGAATATTGCGGGGTAGATTTTATAAAATGTCATTTCGCAGAAATATCAATTGACAGTTACCTTGTTTAAGGAAACGATGAAAATAGAGAAGGTCTGAATGTGTAATTTTCTTCACTTGAGATAGGGGCTTGACCCCGGGAATAAATAAAGGTATAAAAATATCTCGTTGATTTTAGTTCTTTGAATTTTAATCACACTCCGAGCCGGTGAGCCTGAAGCCCCTGGGTATGGACGCCGGCCGATAGGGTATGGCTGGAAACGGCCACTGCCTCCCGCTCAGGAAAGGAGTAAACGATGTGTATTCAGGGCATGCTTTCCTGGTGGAAGGCATGCCCTTTTTTTTGGTATCAAGAGCGTTTCAGGAAAGGGTATGGCTAAAAGCAAAATAGCCACGGAAACGAGGAAGCTATTTAAACCGGGCAAAGTTGAATTTGAGGTGCATATGTTTTTAATAAAGTGCCTGATGCATGTCCTGAGCCTGACTGCTACATATTCAAGGCCTGAGATTTTAATTAATAGCCTGAAAAAAATGGAATTGGCCAGAGAATTTTAAGAAAAATTTAAGACAGGGAAAAAATAGCGTAGATAATCAAGAAAATTCTTAGAGGAAGAAAATAACAATTTGGCCGGATGAAAAGGTGGAATAAAGGGATTCCTTAAAAATGGCAGAAGAAAGGAAAAAGCCAGCAAAGATAACTGAGATGCAAAGTAAGAAGAAAAAAATATTCTACGTTTTTCTGCTGGTGCTGATACTCATACTCGTCTGGATAATGGGCAACCGAATTAATCAGGGCAATAAACCTGAAAGTGAAGGCAGCCCGGAAAAAGCCACATCCAATAATACACCCGGCAGCGAGCTGATTGTAGCTACTACCACCAGCCTGGAAGACAGCGGCCTGCTGGAGGCGTTAGTGCCGGTCTTTGAAAAAGAATCTGGACTCCAAGTTAAAGTTATTGCCGTGGGCACGGGCGAAGCCCTGGAAATGGGCCGACGCCAGGTAGCTGACCTGCTCCTGGTTCATGCTCCTGACCTGGAAGCTAAATTCATGGAAGAAGGCTACGGTCAGAGGCGTGAAGAATTCATGGCCAGTGAAATGGCGGTGGCTGGTCCGCCGGCAGATAAGGCCGGTATCAGAGGAAAACCTTTGGTTGAGGCTTTTAAAAAAATTGCTTCCGCCAGAAATCCTTTCGTTAGCCGGGCAGATAAATCGGGCACTCATCATCTGGAGTTAAAAATCTGGGAAGCTGCTGGAATTACTCCTTCAGGTGATTGGTATCTGCAAACCGGTCAAGGAATGGCCGAAAGCTTGCGCGTTGCTTCTGAGAAACAAGCTTACCTCCTGACCGATTACCCGACTTTTCAGAAGCTGGCGGCCGGGCTGAATTTAGAGATTCTAACCCGGGATGACCAGCATAAAAATATCTATTCGGCCGTGGCCGTCCGCAACCTAACGGGCAAGATTAACACGGCCGGGGCTGAAGCCCTGATTGGTTTTCTTGTATCCGAGAAAGCGCAGAGGATGATTTCTGAGTTCGGCCGGAAACCGCCAGAAGGCAGACCACTCTTTATCCCGCTACGGCTTGGCCAGACCAAGGCTGAAGGAGAATAACAGAAAATGCCCCTGAGAGAAATACTGGAAATAACCTGGCTCAGCCTGGTGGTTTCTGGTTCGGCTGCGGTTCTGGCCCTGCTGTTTGGCTTACCTTCAGCGGTGCTGCTTTACCTCAAGCAATTTCCGGGCAAAAGGTTTCTCATAGCTCTGGTCAACACGGGCATGGGATTACCGCCAGTGGTGGTCGGCCTGTTAGTGGCCATTCTTCTCTGGAGAACAGGACCCCTGGGCTTCCTGCAGATGATGTACACACCGGCTGCTATGGTGCTGGCCCAGTTTATCATTGCCCTGCCTCTGGTAACCGGCCTTTCGCTGGCTGCTCTGCAGCAGGTGGACCCGCAGGTGATGCTCCAGGCTAAGGCTCTGGGTGCTAATAGCTGGCAGATGGTAGTTGTGCTGCTTAAAGAATCAAGGATGGGACAGCTGGCGGCTATCATCACGGCTTTTGGTGGCGTTATTTCTGAAGTGGGCGCAGTGATGATGGTCGGCGGAAACCTCAAAGGCTACACCCGGGTGCTGACCACGGCCATCGTTCAGGAAACCAGGATGGGCAATTTTCGCTCGGCCGTTTATCTGGGGCTGATTCTTCTGGCCCTGAGTTTTGCTATCAACTGGTTTTTAACCTCACTTCAGCAGAAAGGAGCTGACAGGTGGAAGGGCCCGCGCTGGAAGTAAAAAATCTAAAGTACTCCATTAACCAGCGGCCGATAGTGGAGGTGGACTATTTTGACCTGAAGAAAGGAGAATGCCTGGTTCTTTTCGGACCCAACGGCGCCGGGAAAAGCACCTTTTTGCGGCTAATTTCCTGGCTAGAACCTTTTGACTCGGGAGAGATTTATTACCGCGGAAAAAGAGTTACGGAAAAAGAGGCCCCGGAGTTAAGGAAAAAAATTGTCTATCTGCTGCAGAAGCCGGTGTTTTTCCGGGGCACGGTTCGCCACAATCTTCTTTTAGGACTTAAGTTTAGAAAGCTTGACCGGAAAGAACAGGAGAGAAAGCTGGAAAAAATAGCGACTGTTTTTCAGATTGAGCCATTGCTCCATCGCTATCCTGAGGAACTTTCTGGCGGCGAAAGGCAAAGGGTGCACTTAGCCCGGGCTTTTATCATTGAGCCGGAGTTTCTCTTCCTGGATGAACCGTTTAACGGGCTTGATGTTCAGTACCGGGAACAGCTCCTGGCTGATTTTTTCCGCCTCAGGAAATTGAGTGGCGTTACTACCATTCTGGTGACCCATGTACGCCAGGAGGCTGCTTACCTCGCTGACAGGCTGGCCGTCATGGTTAACGGCCGAGTGGTCCAGACCGGGACTCCGGAAGAAATCTCTGCCTGCCCAAGAACACCAGAAGTTTCAAGGCTTATGGGTCAGGAAGTGCTGGTAGAAGGGCAGGTGATGAGTGCAGAGAACGGGCTTCTGGAAATTGAAGCTCACGGACAAAAAATATACGCTTTTGGCCAGCAGCAGACGGGAGAAAAAGTGGTTCTGACTTTCAGGCCTGAAGAAGTGATTCTGGCCAGCGAAAAGCCGGCCACCAGCGTCAGAAACTGGTTTCTGGCTGAGGTAAAAGAGTTGCGGCCGCTTGATCTCCTGGTTCTGGTGAACCTGGAGTGTGGCTTCAGGCTCAGGGCTTTTATTTCCCGGAACTCAGCTGAAGCGCTTAAGCTTCAGCCAGGCAAAAAAATATGGGCTGGAGTAAAAGCTTCGGCCTTAAGCACCCGGTCAGGGAAGGAATTAGAAAACGTTATTGATAAGGAGTGAAGGATGATTTCGTATGAAAAAGCCAGGAATCTGGTCATAGAAAAAGCACAGACACTGGGCCAAGAAAAAGTAAAACTGGAAGAGGCGCTGGGCGGTGTGGCGGCTCAGCAAGTTCGTTCTAAAATTCCGGTGCCACCCTTCAGAAATTCGGCCGTAGATGGTTATGCCGTAAGAAGTGCAGACACAGGGGCGGGGGAGCAGCCGATCAAGCTGAAGCTTCTGGCTGAACAGCCGGCTGGGGAATATATCAGAAAAAAGCTGGGCCGCGGAAAGGCGGTGAAGGTCATGACCGGAGCTCCGGTTCCGGCTGGTGCGGATGCCGTGGTTCCGGTAGAAGAAGCCGAAGAAGAGGGGGGTTACGTAATTTTAAAAAGGCAGGTTCATCCTGGTGAGAATGTCAGAGAAGCGGGCGAAGATGTGACTAAGGGGACGGTGATAATGGAAAAGGGTACGGTGCTCACGCCGCCGCACCTGGGTCTTCTGGCGGCCTGCGGGTTTAACGAAGTCCTGGTTTACCGGCGACCCCGGGTAGCTGTGCTCATAACCGGAAATGAGCTCTGCCGGCCAGGAGAAAGGCTAAAGCCGGGGAAAATTTATGATTCTAACTCTACCATCCTCCAGGCTCTGATTAGAACCAGCGGAGCAGAGCTGATAAGTCTCAAGTGGGTTAAAGATGACCTGAAATCAATGACTGCGGCCATAAAGCTGGCTTCAGCCAGAGCTGATATCATCATCACTTCAGGTGGCGTTTCGGTCGGCGATTATGACCTAGTTAAAGTGGCGGCGGTGAAAGCCGGGGCGCGGGAAATTTTCTGGAAAGTGGCTCAAAAACCAGCCAAGCCCCTGGCTTTTTATGAACTGAAGAAAGGGAAAAAGTCAGCCTGGATTTTTGGTCTGCCTGGCAACCCGGGCGCGGTGATGATTTCCTTTGAAGAATACGTGCGGCCGTTCATCAAAAAATGCTCTGGCTTTGAAGATTTCTGGCCCCAGGAAGTTGAGGCGGTGCTGACCGCTCCTTGCCGGAAGAAAAGAGGCCGGCTGAACTTTGTTCGGGTCAAACTTTCTAAGGTAGGAAATGTCTGGCAAGCCACACCCCTGAGCCAGCAGGAATCAGGGATTATTTCCAGCCTGGCTCAGACTGACGGTCTGGCCCTCATTCCGGCTGAAGCGGATTTGCTGCCAGAAGGAACAAAAGTAAAGGTGCATATGCTTGGATGGAGTCGGTGGTTGGATGGGGTTGGTTGGATGGGGTCGGACCACAGAAAATTAAAAGGGCAGGTTTGGATGGGGTAGGACCACAGGAAATTAAAAGCACGGAAAGATGAAAATTGAGAAATGAGTACGCGGGATGCTTTCAACAAACAGGTTCCAGCGACGAGAAAGCCAATTTTTTGTTACCAGATTTATCATGGAACATAACAAAATCAGGAGGTGAAGGTTTTAAGCAGAAGAGAGAGAAGATGGAAATATGCTTGGAAACAATTTTCGGAGGGCTGATGATTCTTTTAGGTAATATTTTACTTCCATATTATATGAATAACTATTCATATATCAGGAAAGGACAGGTTTAAGCTTTAAATGCAAGACAGATTCAAGCGGCAGATAAACTACATGAGGATTTCGGTCACCGACCGCTGCAATCTGCGCTGTTTTTACTGCCGCGGGGTGCAAGATTTTACCTTTATCCCGCATGAGGAAATCCTGACTTACGAAGAAATAATGCGCCTGGTGCGGATTGCTCTTAAGCTGGGCCTAGACCGCTTTCGGCTGACTGGGGGAGAGCCCCTGGTGAGGAAGGGCGTGGAAAACCTGGTGCAGGAAATTAACCGGCTGGAAGGTGTTCGTGATTTATCGCTGACTACCAACGGCCTCCTCTTGCCTGATTACCTGGAAAAGCTGAAAGCGGCTGGGCTTAAGAGACTGAACATCTCGCTTGATACCCTGCAGGCTGAAAAATTTAAGAAAATAACTGGGTTTGATGGTCTGGAAAAAGTTCTTTCCGCCATTACCCGAGCACTTGAGCTGGGCTTTGACCCGGTTAAAATCAACGTCGTTTTGCTCAAAGGGCTTAACGATGAGCTGGATGATTTTATTCAACTGGCTTTTGAACTTCCGGTGCATGTGAGGTTTATAGAGTTGATGGAATTCTCACCCGTGGACGGCTATTTTATTTCCGGTAAAGAACTGCTCCAGAAACTGGCCGGCAAGTATACGCTGGAGCCGGTGATGGTCGCTGGTTCCGGTCCGGCGAGAAATCATTATAGAATAAAAGGCATGAAAGGGAGTTTTGGCTTTATTCTGCCCTACAGCGACCATTTTTGTGGCTTCTGTAACCGGTTGCGCCTCTCGGCCGACGGAAAACTTCAAACCTGTTTGTTTTCAAGCGAGACCACTGACCTCAAAGGACCCCTGCGCCGTGGGGCCAGTGAGGAAGAGCTCATCTCTTTGATGAAAGAAGCTCTGGCCCGCAAGCCAGCCAGCTGGGCTGACAACCATGACCAGGTGAAGAGAAACGGCCTTCGCGGCATAGGAGGATAGAAAGGATAAAAAGTTAATGTAAAGGAGAAAAAAATGAAAAATAAATATGGGAACAGAAGAACTAAAAATAAGGAAAGGCAAGAGAAAAAAACACAGCCAGGCGTTGAACAACCATCAGAATCTGGAGTTAAACTGAAAGCAGGTTCAGAGGGAGCAAAAAAGCCAGCTCTTGCTAACCTGAAAATGGTGGAAGTCGGAGAAAAGCCTGAGACCTTGAGAGTGGCTGAAGCCAGGGGAGAAGTCAGAGTCAGTCCAGAAGTTATGAAGCGACTTCTGGAAAACAGCCTGCCCAAGGGAGATGTGGTGACGGCAGCCAAATTAGCTGGCATCCAGGCAGCTAAAAGGACTTCAGAACTGATTCCTCTTTGTCATCCGCTGCGTATTACGTCGGTTTTAGTTGAGGTCCTCCCGCATCCTGAAACCAATACCGTGGAAGTTAAAAGCCTGGTCAAGGCCGTAGACCGAACTGGTGTGGAAATGGAAGCGCTGACCGCCGTGGCTGTAGCCTGCCTGACCATCTATGATATGAGCAAAGCTTTTGACAAGAGGATGGTCATCAGTGGCATACATCTTCTGGCAAAAAGCGGGGGTAAAAGCGGCGAATTTCGCTGGGAAGAAGATTTGCAAGATGACAAGGTGTAAGGGTGATAATAGCCATTTAAGATGAAGGGTAGTGATTTGGCTGCTGCCAACCTGTAAAAGCAAGGGAGAATTTAGATGGCGGAGAGAATTTTTAAAAATGAAAAAAAATGGCAAATCACGGACGAAGACAGTTGCCGGGCGATTTTGCGGATGGTTTGGTTGTATCGGGCAAATAGGTTTACATTGGAAAAGAGGTGATAAGAATTGATTATAAGAGCGAGCCGAGCCTGGTTGGAAAAGGTAAAGGCAAAATGTTAAATTTGGGAAGAAACGTAAAATTGTGTAAAAAAATCATCAAATAAACGCCAAATAAAAATCAGGAGTTCAAATTGATGGAAACAAAGATAAATAAAAATGGACAGGCTGAGAAAAAAGAGTCCGCGCCAGTCGGAGTGGTGGTTTCTGTTAACCTCAGCCATAAAAAGGGAGTAAGAAAAGAGCCCCGAAACGAAGCTTACCTGCGGGAAGATTATGGACTTGAAGGTGATGCCCATGCCGGACCAGGTTTGAGGCAGGTGAGCCTGTTAGCTCTGGAAAGTATTGAAAAGATGAAGAAAATGGGAGTCAAAGTGGCTCCAGGCGATTTTGCCGAAAACATCACCACCCGCCACCTGGACCTTCCTTCTCTTCCCATCGGTACCATCCTGGAAGTGGGTGAGGGAGTTATTATTGAAGTTACGCAAATAGGTAAAACCTGCCATTCCGGCTGTGCCATCTTTCAGCAGGTTGGCCATTGTGTTATGCCCAGAGAAGGGATTTTTGTTAGAGTGGTCAGGGGCGGTAAAATAAAAGCAGGAGACAGGATAAATGTCAGGTTCAGGGAATGAATTAAAAGGACTAACTTTTGCCCTCATCACGGTCTCTGACAGGTCGTGGGCCGGCCAGAGAGAAGACCTGAGCGGTCCGGCTCTCAAAGATTACCTGGAGAAAAAGGGGGCCCGG
>JBBIRN010000083.1:0-9053 GCA_037441785.1 Candidatus Aminicenantota bacterium
CAGCGCCACCCGCGTGAGAAACAGTGCTGGATTCCGGGCTTTTTTTCTTACAGCTGTAATTGAAGGCGAAGACTAGCACCATTATGAGCAGGACAAGAAAAATTTTCTTTTTCATAAAATTCTCCTCTTTTACTTTGTAAATTTAATCGGTTTTATGACTGAACCATGAAAACCGGCCAGTTCACAGACCGCATTTCTTGAGGATTCTCTCGTAATTAGCATCTACTTCCTGCTGTATCCAATTAACTTCTTCTTCCTTGAGATGACGGAATCTCCCCTGAAGCTTTAAGTATTCAGCTATGGGTTTCCTTTCCTTTAATTTGAGGTTGAGTGTCCATTTTTCGCCGTTTTCCACCTCGTAGAGCGGAAAGTAACCAGTTTGGACCGCCAGCCTGGCCAGCTTGATGGTGTCTTCCGGACGGCTTTTCCATCCCGCTGGGCAGGGAGCAAAAACATGGATGAACTTGGTGCCTTTGATTTCTCTAGCTTTTTTGAATTTCTTCACCATGTCTTCAGGATAAGCAACACTGGCCGTGGCGATGTAGGGAATGGCGTGTGCAGCCATGATGCCGATTATGTCTTTTTTTCTTTCTTTTTTGTAGTGCTTTACGGGCGTGGTGGTGGTCCAGGCCCCCAGGGGAGTGGCTGAGCTTCTCTGAATGCCAGTGTTCATGTAAGCTTCGTTGTCGTAACAGGTGTAGATGATGTCATCGTTTCTTTCGGCTGCCCCAGATAAAGCCTGAAGTCCGATGTCAAAAGTTCCGCCGTCTCCAGCCCAGGCCAGCACAGCTGTTTCTCGGTCTCCAACCATATCCAGGCCGGCTCTCACGCCGGAGGCTGAGGAAGCAGCCGTTTCAAAGGCACAGTGGTAAATTGGAATATCAAGTGAAGAATACGGGAAAGGTCCATCTATGACTGCCCAGCAACAGGCAGGAATGCAGACCACAGTTTTTTGTCCCAGAGCCTTGAGAGCTAACCTCATAGCCAGAGCCGCGCCGCAGCCCTGGCAGGCCAGATGCCCCGGACTCATTAATTCTTCTCTTGGTATGGTTATGGCCATTTTTCTTTCTTTACTCATTTTTTCACTCCTATCCAGACAATTTCTTCCTCGGCTCTGTCATGTTTCAGAGCATAGTCAGCAATTTCTTTAAACGAATCGCGCGTAATGTCGCGCCCTCCCAGACCAGCGACGAAACCGAAAATAGCCGGTTGTGGTGACTGACCATACAGAGCGGACTTAACTTCCTGGTAGAAGATGCCGTGGTGTCCGTAAGACAGGTTGCGGTCCAGAACCGCCACTTTCGGGACGCGGGTCAGGATTTCTCTAACTTTCTTAAACGGGAAAGGCCTGAAGAGCTTAATCCTCAGGTTGCCAACTTTAAAGCCTTTTTCTCGCAGCTCGTCAACCGCCACTCTGGCAGTGTAGCCGGCTGTGCCTGAAGTAACAAAAACTAATTCCGCGTCAGCGCAGAGGTATTCTTCAACCTGTCCGAGGTAACGGCCGAACATTTTTTCGTATTCCCGGCCGGTTTCTTCTACCAGGTCTGGAACTTTTTCCATGTCTTTCTGCAGTTTGTAGCGCAGTTCCATGTAGTGATCGGGAGAAGTTAACCCGCCAAAGGCGTGGGGGTCTTCGGGAGTGAGCCTGAACGGTGGGTTAAAAGGCGGAAGATAAGCATCAACCTTTTCCTGCTCGGGAATTTCCACGACTTCGTAGGTGTGGGACAGGGCAAAGGCATCAAGGATAATCATGCTGGGAATCATCAATTTTTCGCTCACTTTGTAGGCCTGAATGACGGTATCCAAAACTTCCTGGTTAGAAGAGCAGTAAAATTGAATCCAGCCGGTGTCCCTTTCTGATAAGCTATCATTCTGGTCTGTCCAGATACTCCAGCCAGGGGCCATGGCCCGGTTGATGTTGCCCATGACCACCGGCATTCTTCCTCCGGCGGCCCAGTGGAGCATCTCATGCATCAGGGCCAGGCCTTGCGCTGAAGTAGCGGTAAAGGTTCTGGCTCCAGCCAGGCTGGCTCCCAGGCAGGCCGCCATAGCTGAATGCTCGGATTCCACTTTTATGAACTTAGCGTTTAAAGTGCCGTCAGCACACATTTCGGAAAGAAGTTCCACAACTTGGGTCTGGGGAGTTATCGGGTAGGCGGCAATAACCTGAGCTCTTGATAACATTGCCCCGTAAGACAGGGCATGATTTCCCATGATTACTTTTCTCATTTTTCCTCCTCAACCATGGTGATGCATTTCTGCGGGCATTCTTCTGCGCAAATCCCGCAGCCTTTGCAGTAATCATAATTTATCTGTGGCCATTCATCCACGATATCAATAGAAGCATCCGGGCAGAATTTCCAGCATATCCCGCATTTGATGCATTTAGACAAGTCTATCACCGGTCTGATGTTGCGCCAGGCCCCGGTTTTGTTATGAAGCATGGAACCTAGGGACATGGGGGCCAGGGGCATTTCTTTCTCGGAATTGAAAACTATTTTTCTGACTTCTTTCTTTTTAGGCATTTTTACCTCCTAAGGCCAGTTCGTAGGCTTCAACGGCCGCTTTAATGTTATCTTCCGGTTTCAGGGGAACGCCTTCTCTTATGGCTTCTACCAGTGATTCCAGTTTGGTCAGGTTAAGGATTCTGGTGACCGCTCCGGTGATGGCGGTGTTGACGATGGGTGCAGCCAAGGTGCCGAGCTTGTGTTTGACGGCGATGGCTGTGGCATCAACAGTAAAAACTTTAAACTTCTCAGGAAAACGGAATTCTTCAGGTTTCTTGGGGCTGTTGATGATGATAAAGCCGCCGTCTTTAAGCCCTTCAGTTACATCAATGGCTTCTACCAGGGTGGGGTCAACTACTACCACATGGTCCGGGTTGTAAATTTTGCTCTTGTCGTAGATTGGTTTGTTATCAATCCGGATAAAGGCAAAAACCGGAGCTCCCCGGCGTTCAACTCCGAATTCCGGGTAAGCCTGAACATAATTACCTTCTTTGGCCAGGGCATCAGCCAGAATCTTAGAGGCCACCACTGTGCCCTGACCACCTCGTCCATGAAATCTAATTTCAATCATCTACCTCTCCTTTGTTCGAGAATATTAGATGAATTTAATAGCCAGGCTGACCTGACTTTTAGCCCGGGAGTGTTTGGGAAAAAAGGCAGGAAAATAGGAAATCAGGAATCTTTTTAAAAACCTCTTTTTTTTCTCCCCGTTTATCTTTGAGTCCATTTGATAAAATTATGAAAAAGATTAGAATTTAGTTTAAACTTAACCCATCCATCTGTCAAGGAATTTACCGATGGCCCAGGATATTGCCTGACCGCTCCCGGGTCCTTTTTCTTAGAGAAGTATGGGTAGCCTGACCGTGGTAGGTTTTTAAATGAGCGACACAGCGCTGGTTTTCTGAATTTATTTTTTTACACTGCAAGCTGGCATAGAGGTTTTTAAGCATCAGGGCTTCCGCTTCCAGGGCTGGGCTTTCGCAGATGACGGTGCCTCGGACACCGGCGTCATGAAGAGCCTGAAGCCATTCTTCATACCGGAAATCAGACTCCGTCAGGTTCAGATGACGCAGCTCGCCGGTCTGGTTGTAATGAACGCCAGAAATGTGTATGTGAGCGTTTTTCAAAGCCCGGGGCCCGAGCTTTTTTTCTACTTTATTTAAAACCAGTAAGAAATCACGGTAGGAATTTACTCGGCCTTCCCGGGCGAAGATATGGGCAAAATCCAGGCAGGGAAAAAGACCTTCCAGTTCCCGGCACAGGTTCAAAACTTCTTCCAGGGAACCAAACTGCTTTCTTTTGCCCATGGTTTCAATTCTCAGCCTGGTGGGAATTCTTTCGCTTCTGGCCATGGACATTACTTCGGCCAGGCTGGTTTTTATGCTCTCGTAAGTTTCCTCAGGGCTTTTCAGGCCGTAGTAACCGGCATGAAAAACCAGGTCTGAAGCGCCGGCCGCGGTGGCCAGCCGTAGAGATTTAAGCAACCACTGCTGGCTCTGCATTCTTTTGATGGGGTCATCGGCGTTAAGGTTTATGAAGTATGGGGCATGGGCACTCAGCCTGATTTTCTGCTGGTGAGCTTTTTTTTGGAGGAGAGAGGCAGTTTCATAGGTCATTTTCAGGCCGTTGACAAATTCCAGTTCCATGGCTTCCAGACCGCTAGCCACCAGGCAATCAAGGCCTTTTAGAGAAGAATCATCAGGACAGGATTCAGGAACTCCGGCTACTCCGAAGTACAGACCATCAGAGGCAGGAATCATCAGGCACTCCGTTCAGGAATTCACTGACTATCCTCATAGCACAGAATTCACCGCACATGGAGCAGGCGGTAGTTCTGGTTTGGCGTCTTTTTCGAATTTCCTGGAATTTTTCCCGGTCAATAGCCAGTTCTTCCTGTTTTTTCCAGTCCAGCTTTTTCCTGGCCCGGGAAATTTCCAGGTCCTGCTGGAGAGCCCCTGGAATATTCTTGACTATGTCAGCCGCATGGGCTGCGATACGGGAAGCCATCAACCCGTCTTTGACATCTTCAAGAGAGGGGAGTCCGAGATGTTCGGCTGGCGTCACATAGCAGAGAAAATCTGCTCCGGCCGCAGCCGCTATGGCTCCGCCGATGGCGGAAACAATGTGGTCATAACCTGGAGCTATATCGGTGACCAGCGGTCCCAGGACGTAAAAGGGAGCCTCTTCGCAAAGCCTTTTTTCCAGCTTTATGTTCATTACTATCTGGTCCAGGGGAACATGGCCAGGACCTTCCACCATAGCCTGCACCCCGGCTTCTCGGGCGCGGCGAACCAGTTCACCGAGGGTCAGCAGCTCTTCAACCTGGGGTCGGTCGGTGGCGTCATGGATGGCTCCGGGTCTTAAGCCATCACCGAGGCTTAAGGTCACGTCATATTTCCTGGCTATATCCAGCAGCCGGTCAAAGTGGGCATAAAGCGGGTTTTCTTTTTCATGATGCAGCATCCAGGCCAGATGAAAGGCACCGCCTCGGGAAACAATGTCAGCCACCCGGCCCTGTTTTTTCAGCCTGTCCACGGCTTTCAGAGTCAAACCGGCATGGACGGTCATAAAATCCACACCTTCTATGGCCTGTTGTTCAATGACCGAGAAAAGGTCCTCTTCTGTCATGGCCACGATAGAACCGCGCTGGCTGATGGCTTCTATGGCTGCCTGGTAGACGGGCACGGTTCCCAGGGGCACGGTTGATAGTTGGATTAATTTTTTTCTGATGGCCCGGATGTTACCACCGGTGCTCAAGTCCATAACTGCATCGGTGCGGTATTTCAGAGCCAGCCGCAGTTTAGCTATTTCATTCTTCAGGTCGGGAAAATCGCGGGAGGTACCAAGGTTAACGTTTACCTTGGTCCGCATTTTCTGGCCAATGGCTGAAGGTTGAGCTGGGGAATGATTTTGGTTGTAGGGGATAACTACCAGACCTCTAGCCAGCAGCGACAGAAGCTCATCTGGAGAAATTTTTTCTTCGGCGGCAATTTTTTTTACTAGAGGAGTAACAAGACCTTTTCTGGCTTTGTCTATCAGCGTCATGATAAAAATCTTTCTCGTTGAAATTAGGCAGCAACTCTTCTAAAAATTCAGTATAGATTAGAGGTTAGGTTGTGTCAAGGAAAGCGGACTTCTGTTTTCTGCTGGTTTATTTTTTCTGAATACCTGGCCATCTCATTTACAATTATAATGATAATTGTTAGTATTTGCAGGAAATGAAAGGGAAAATAACCTGGCCAGGGAGGAGAAAATCGTCACTGCCAACCGGCCTCTTTTTTTATCTCCTGGTCAATGTAATTTTGTTTTTTCCCAGCCTGGCTGGCCAGGTAAACAGTGGTTCCAACCAGGTTGAGGTTGATACCCTGGAAAAGGCTTTAAAAATCGTCAATTTTCTGGAAGAAGTAGCTGACCATTACCAGAAGACAGGCCGTTTTCAAGGAAAATCCGCTGAGTTTTCGGAGGAAGAGCTCAGCGCTTTTTTCCAGGAAATGTTTTCGGCCGAGGTCCCGGCCTTCAAGAAAATAACCCTGAAGCTTTTTCCCCGGAATAAAGTAGAGGGGTGGATAGTTCTGAATTTTAAAGGAATGGAACTTCCTTCCTTCGTGAAAGAAGAAATAAACCTTTATTTTTCAGCCGTGGCGGAAATTAAAGAGCGGAAAATCCGTTTAAATTTTGCTAATATTTTTCTGGAGACACAGAGAATTCAGCCAGAAGCAGTGGAAGCTCTAATCAAGATAGTGGCCGAAGCGCGCGGACTGGAAACAAAATCTCTGGAGAGCTGGTATGACTTACCTACGGGCCTTTCGGGTTTGGCAACCAGGAAAGGAAGGATTATAGTTAATTATTGAGGTGACCATGATAAGAATAATCGGGGGAAGGTTTAAGGGAAGAAGGTTGAAGATGGTGCCCAACCCGGCTGTCCGGCCTCTGCCGGCTAAGCTTCGCGGGGCACTTTTTAACATACTGCAATCCAGAATACTGGATGCTACTTTCCTGGATGGTTTTGCCGGCACGGGGTCAGTGGGGCTGGAAGCCCTCAGCCGGGGTGCCAGCCGAGCTGTTTTTGTGGAAGAACTGCCTCAAGCAGCCAGAATAATTGAAGCAAACATCGCCAAATGCCAGGCTGAAGATATGGCTGTAGTCATTAACAAAGAATTTAACCGGGCCGTCATAGACCTGGGTAAAAAAGGGGTAAAGTTTGACCTCATTTTTCTGGACCCGCCTTATGTTCTTCTGGCGGAGAGAAATCCACTTAAGGTGGTGAGGAAAAGAAAGATTCTAAAGCCCGATGGACTTCTGGTCATCAGGCACCACCGACAGTACAGCCCGTCAAAAGAAGATTTCCGACTTATCCGCCAGGTAGATTTTGGCGATGATATTTTTTCTTTTTACTCAGGAGAAGTGGTCAAAAAAGAACCTGAAAGCCAGGAAGAAAAAGAAGAAAAATCAGAAACAGATTGAGGAATGGAGCAAAGTAGTTTAAAATTATGGGGCAGTTAAAGGGAAATTCTTATGTCAAAGGACGATAAAAAAATTCAACCATTCTGGTCCACGGACCTGGACCTCAGAGAAGATGAAGTCCTGTCCGGTCTGGGTTTAACCCGGGGCTCGCTGTTATTTTTAGGCCGTTACACCCTTAAAGAAGTCATGGCCCTTCTGGCCAAAAAAGGTTTTTTGCGGGAAGCCAAGAAAAGAAACCTCTGGCCGATTAGATACCGGTTGGACAACTCTGACTATCCGGCTCAAAGGTTGTTAATTTACTGGCAGGAAGAAACACCGGACAAGGTCATCGTTGACCTCAAAATCAAGGAAAGTGAGGTAAAGTTCAGGGCCCCGGAAAAGCATGGTTACCGTTTGCCGGTCCAGCACTGCCTGTTGTTTGAATGGTTAACGCTGCAGAACCCGAGGCAGAGTTTTGATGAAAAACATCCCCCCCTGCCGGGTCAGGTCAGACCGGGCCTTAGTTTGTCCAAGAAAATTATGGAGATTTTTCTCCATCTGTCTAAATTAATTCATCTGGATGCGCTGGTAGCTTTTCCGGCTTATTTTCATAATGCCCTGCTTTTTTCCCGTTATTTTTACTTTGTCAACCCGGTTAAGGAAGGGGAGATAAAAGCTATCCGACGTCAGTTCAGTCATTTACCATTCCGTCAGCTGGCCTGGGCCGTTTATCTCGGTTGTCTCAGAGATGAGGAAGGGCAGGTTTATGAGTGGAAAGCCGAAGAACAGATTTACCCTCTCAGTGAGGTGCTAAAAGAATACCTGGATTCAAAGGTTTACAGGGAAATTGCCCGCCACGTGGAAAAGACAGCCAAGTTTAGCCTGGACCTGGAACTTTTCCGGAAAAAATGCCAGGAACAGGGCATCCTTTACTGAAGAGCAAAAAACTGCTATAATCAACCATCTGGAAGAGGAGAGAAGATTATGAAAAAAGGAATTCATCCAGAATACCAGGAATGTACGGTTATCTGCGCCTGTGGCAACACCTTTAAAACCAGGTCCACCAAAAAAGAAATCAGGGTGGAAATCTGTTCTCAATGCCATCCTTTCTTTACCGGCAAGCAGAAAATAGTTGACACCGCCGGCCGGGTGGAAAAATTCAGGAAAAAATATGCGGCGGCTAAGGCTAAAAAATAAGCCATATGCTTCAGGAATTAAAAGCCGTAGAAGAAAAATATAACCAGATTACGGCCCTGCTTTCCGACCCCAATATTTCCTCCAACCCGCAAAAAATTAAGGAATTAGCCCGCGAACGGGCTGAGCTGGAACCTCTGGTCAAAAAATATGAGGAGTACAAAAGGGTCCAGAAAGAGCTTGATGAATCCAGGGACCTGCTAAATGAACCCCAGGTGGACCCGGAGTTAAAAGACCTGGCGGAAAAAGAGCTCCTCCGGCTCAAGGAGTTGAAAGAAGAGCTGGAAAAAGAGCTCAAAAGAATGCTCTTACCCAAAGACCCGAATGATGAAAAAAACGTTATCCTGGAAATAAGGGCCGGAGCCGGGGGAGATGAAGCCTCTCTTTTTGCTCAGGATTTGCTCAGAATGTACACCAGGTACGCTGAGCACAAGGGCTGGAAATGGGAGTTGATGGATGTGAGTTATTCTCCCATCGGCGGCATTAAAGAAGCCATCGTTAATATTCAGGGAAAGAAAGTTTATTCCTTCCTCAAGTATGAAAGTGGCGTCCACCGGGTGCAACGAGTGCCAAAAACCGAAGCTTCCGGCCGCATTCATACCTCCACAGCCACCGTAGCTGTCTTACCCGAAGCCGAGGAAATAGACCTGAAGATTGACCCCAAAGACCTTAAAATAGAAGCTTTTGGCGCTTCAGGGCCAGGTGGACAGAATGTCAACCGCAACTACACGGCCATCAGAATCACCCATAAACCTTCCGGGCTGGTGGTCTCCTGCCAAGATGAAAAGTCCCAGCACCGGAATAAAGAGAAAGCGCTAAAAATCCTCAGGACCAGGCTTCTGGACATAGCCCGGCAGGAACAGCAGAGCAAGATTTCTCAGGATAGAAGAAAGCAGGTGGGAACCGGGG
>JBBIRN010000084.1:0-8935 GCA_037441785.1 Candidatus Aminicenantota bacterium
CTGCTAACTAACTTTCATCTGCCGCGCTCAACCCTGCTGATGCTGGTTTCCGCCTTTGCTGGGTACGATTTAATTAGGAACGCTTACCAGGTAGCAGTTAAGGAAAAATACCGCTTCTTCTCTTATGGCGACTGCATGCTGATTCTTTAAACCAGCCGGGAAATTTTTTGTTTTAAATTTTGTCCCACGGCCAAGGCCTGAGTCTTCAATTCCTCAGCCTGCTAATTATCTCAGGCTAAGACAAAAAACCTGTGCCCGAAAATAAAAAAATCCCCCTATGCTGATAAGTTAATCCAAACCCGTTTATCAGGGCTATCTGATTATCTCTAAGATTTAATTTAAAGAGAAAACAGAAGTTCAAAGCAGCACCAGCTCAATCCAGACGGCGCCGGAAGCGAGAAACGCTTAACAGATTCAGAACGAGCGCCAGAACTAAAAGCATTAACCCCTCATCAGCCAGAGCTTTTATTCCCACCCCCTTTAAAAACAGACCCCGCAGGACAACCAGATAATACCGGAGCGGAATTAAGCAGGTTATCCACTGAAAAAATCTGGGCATGTTTTCTACGGGAAAAACAAACCCGGAAAGCAGAATCATCGGCATCATGAAGAAAAAGGAAGTTAGCATGGCCTGCTGGGGCGTGCGCGTGATAGTGGAGATAAAAAGCCCCAGGCCAAGAGTGTTAAGCATGTACAACACACTTAAAAGTAAAAACAGGAAAAAATCACCTTTAAGCGGCAGCCTGAACCAGAAATAAATTACTCCCAGGATCAGAGCAATATCTACCAGGCCAACCAGGAAGAAGGAGAGTAATTTTCCGGTTATAATTTCCGCTGGCTTGAGCGGTGTAACAATCAGCTGTTCCATGGTTCCGGTGTCAGATTCCCTCACCACAGCCATGGCCGTCAGCATCACAGTCATAACCATAACCAGCAGGCCAAATATCCCAGGCAGAAAAAATTTACGGCTGCTAAGGGAGGGGTTAAAAAAAGCCCTGAATTCAGCCTGAATGATGACTGGCTTCAACCCCAGGCCGGATTTTTCTACTCTTTCTAAAATTAACCTCTGGTTGTACTGGCGGGTTATCATTTCCAGATAATTTATGGCTATGCTGGCAGTCTGACTTTCCGTACCGTCCACCAGCGCCTGAAGAGCTGTTTCCCGGCCCGCTACCAGGTCGGCCTCAAACCCTCTGGGTATAACCAGCACTACTGCCGCCTGACCCCGATCAAGATAGTAGCCACCCTCTTCCTGAGAACCAGCCCGAGCAGTGGTCCTGAAGTAGCCTGAATTCATCACCGCCGCCGTAACCTGCCGGCTGGACTGTGAATTATCCAGATCCACCAGAACAACAGGAATATGGCGCACGTCAAGGTTTACCGCATAACCGAGAATCAACAACTGAAGAATCGGGGCCATAATGACCACAGGAAGAAGCCGCCGGTCCCGGCGCAGCTGAATTAATTCTTTTTTAACCAGAGCTATTATTTTTCTCATCTGAAGAAACTCTTTTTTAACTTGGCCAGGCTGAGAAAAGTAACGACCAGGCCGTAAGCAGTCATAAAAATCATTTCCCGGTAAAACGCCTTCAGGCCCACGCCCTTGAGGATGATGGCTCGGAGACAAACCAGAAAATACCTGGCCGGGATAATACTTGAAATTCCCTGGATGACCGGCGGCATGTTGCGAATGGGGAAGACAAAACCCGAGAGTATAAAAGTAGGGAGTAAGGTGGAAATACCGGAAAGAAGGAAAGCCACCAACTGAGAACTGGCCACGGTAGAAATTAAAAGCCCCTGGCTGAGCCCACAAAACAGGAAGATTACCACCACCAGGAGCAACAGCAGATAGTTGCCCTTAACGACTACCCCAAAAAGCAGCCAGCCGGCCAGCAGGACCACAACCGCCCCAATAAGGGAAAGCCCCAGGTAAGGAATAATTTTCCCCACCACTAACTCCGCTGGCGTAAGCGGAGATAGCAACAGCTGGTCCATGGTTTTCTTTTCTATCTCTCTCACTATGGTTAAAGAAGTAGCCAGAACAATGATGACCATCAGGACAAAGGCCATCAGCCCGGGCACGAGAAACTTAGAGCTTTTGAGTTCCGGGTTGTACCAGACCCGGGTTCTGACCGCGAAAGGCATAGTGATTTTATTCAGGCCCGAACGGTTAAGAAGCTCAAGATTGAGGTTGGTAGAATATTGCCTCAGGATGTTGCTCAGATAACCTAAACCGGTCTGAGCAGGTGTGGGGTTGGTCCCGTCCAGTAAAATTTGCACTGCAGGCCCGCGGCCAGAAACCAGGTCCCGACCAAAATTTTTCGGTAGGACCAGGGCTATCTTTATCTTCTCGTGGTCAAAGAGCTCGTCCAGCTCTGAGATTCTCTCTAGCCGATACTTAAGGTCAAAATATTCTCCAGAGGTGAGCCTGGCCACCAGTTCCCGGCTGCTCTGGCTTTTGTCCAGGTCCACTACCGCCAGGCTCAGGTGCTTGACATCAAAATTCAGGGCATAGCCATAAAGAACAAGCATAAATACGGGAAGAACCAGCAGCAGCACCAGACTGAGCGGGTCGCGCCTGATGTGCAGCAGCTCTTTCTGAATGACCGGTTTTATCCTAACCAAGCCCATTGGCCTTAACCTTCTCCGCTTCCTTTTCCAGTTGATGGATGAAAACATCCTCCAGAGTTGGAACTATCTGCCGGAGGGAACATGCCAGTCCCAGACCTTTTAACTTCTGCTCCAGCTTCTCCCGGCTTTCTTTTTCTACCAGGATATGTAACCTGGTCCCGAAAAGAGAAACTCCCTGCACCTCAGACCAGGTTTTTAGTTTTTCATAAATTTCCAGAGGCTGCGGGCAGACCAGTTCTAACAGATGGCCCGGAAAATAATTTTTCTTCATTTCCCGCGGGCTACCGCTGGCGATTATCCGACCGGCGTGAATGAGGCTCAGTTCGTGGCAGTACTCAGCTTCATCCAGATAATGGGTGGTAACCAGCACGGCCCGCCCCTCTTCAGACAATTTATAAATCAGTTCCCAGAAGTTTCTCCGGGAAATAGGGTCCACCCCGCCGGTGGGCTCGTCCAAAAAGATAACTTCAGGTTCGTGTAAAATAGCACAACTCAGAGCCAGTTTCTGCTTCCAGCCAGAAGGCATTTTCCCGGTCAGCTTATTTTCCAGTCCTTGAAGACCTACCAGTTCTTTCACCTGTGTTATTCGGCTTTTTAACTTGCTTCCGTTTAAACCATAAACCCGGCCGAAGAATTCAAGGTTTTCCTGCACGGTTAAATCCTGGTAAAGGGAAAACCTCTGGGACATGTAGCCAATGACTTTTTTTATTCGGTCGGCCTCGGTAAGAACATCATAACCAGCCACCCGGGCCCAGCCAGCACTCGGCTGCAGCAGGCCACAAAGCATCCTGATGGTAGTTGATTTTCCAGCTCCGTTTGCCCCCAGAAACCCAAAAATTCTTCCATAATTTATGCTCAAAGAAACATGGTCCACAGCCAGAAAAGGGCCAAATTTTTTGCTCAAACCCTGAGCTTCAACGGCCAGCCGGCTCAATTCTGACCTCCGCTTTTATTAATCAGGAAAATAAAGACATTTTCCAAACCCGGGGGAACCTCTGCCAGATGCTCCACTTTAACTCCCTGATTGATCAGAAATTCCGCTATTTCGGAAACCTGTACTTCCGGTCTGACCACCAGATGAAGGCGGTCACCAAAAAGCTGAAGGTCCAGAAACACTGCCTGGCTTTTTAGCCTCTTATACCAGCTCTGTGGGTCAGAAGTGATAAGTTCAAGCACCCGGCCAGCGAATTGTTTTTTAAGGTTATCTGGCGTCTCAAAAGCCAGGAGCCTTCCCTGATGAATAAGAGCCACCCGGCTGGCTCGTTCGGCCTCCTCCAGGTAAGGTGTGGACATCAGTATGGCTTTGCCCTGAAGCTGCAGGTTAAAAAGAATCTGCCAGAAATCTCGTCTGGAAACCGGGTCCACGCCGGTGGTCGGCTCATCCAGCAGCAAAAGGTCAGGCTGATGAACCAGGGTACAGGCCAGAGCCAGCTTTTGTTTCATGCCCCCGGATAATTTACCCGCCTGCCTTTGCCGAAAAGGTGTCATCCTGGTAAATTCCAGCAGCCTTTCTACAAGTTCCTGATTCCTGGCCTGACCGTATAGGCGAGAAAAGAAATCTAGGTTTTCTTCCACCGTCAGGTCTTCATAAAGGCTGAAATACTGGGAAAGGTAGCCGAGCCTGGCTCTTTCCTTTGAACCCAGCTTTTTCTGCCGCCGACCAAAATATTCAATCTCCCCCCGGTCTGCTTGCTCCAGACCGCAGATGAGGCGGATGAGGGTGGTTTTTCCGGCTCCATCGGGCCCAACCAGACAGACAAACTCCCCACGTCGGACTTCAAGGTCCACTCCATCCAGGGCTTTCAGCCCGGCAAAGGTCTTGCTCACCCCTTTGATTTTTAACACCAGGTCGGACATGGAGGTCATAAAACTTTAATTAGCGCTTCAGCCGGCAAGCCAGGTTTTAAGCGGCCCTCAGGGTTGGGAATTTCCACCTTTACCCGGAAAACCAGTTTCACCCGGTCTTCTTTGGTCTGAACATTCTTGGGGGTAAACTCGGCTTCAGGTGAAATGTAAACAATTTGACCAATAAACTTCTGCCCCGGAAAACTATCTACGGAGACTTCTGCCTTTTGACCCAGCCGGATTTTCCCCACCTCTACTTCGCTCAGATAAACCCAGAGGTAGACCGGGTCCAGGTTGGAAACAGTCACCAGAACAGAAGATGGATTGACCAGCTCGCCAGGTTCTACTGCTCTGGCTGTAACCACACCGGCCACCGGACATAAAACCCGGCAATCTTCAATATTCTTCCTGAGCAACTCCACCGCTGCTTCTGCCTGAGCTACCCGGGCTTCGGCGGCCTTAATTTCCTCCGGTCTGGTCAGCTTTTTAACTTTTCTGAGCATTTCCTCAGCCTGCCGGTACTGCGCTTCAGTCAGAGCCAGGCGGTTTTCAGCTTCTTCCAGCTGTCTTTTGGTCACACTTCCCCTGGCGTAGAGGTTTTTGTACCTTTCAGCATCAACCCGGGCCTGGTTCAGGCTAACTTCCGCCTGTTTGAGCTGCTGCTGGGCTTGCTCTATTTCTTCTTCTCTGGCTCCGCTTCTTAAGAGAGATAACTGGGCTTCAGCCTGCTTCAGACTGGCTTCCGCCTGTTTCAATTGTAAGTCTAAATAATCATGTTCCAGTTCCACTAACAGGTCTCCGGGTTTTACCGCCTGTCCTTCTTCTACCTGGATTCTCAGCACTCGACCACTGACCCTGGGACTTATCCTGGAAGTCCTGGCCTCAACCGTGCCCGTAGCCGTGAGGTAGCCTTCTTCAGGGGCCCGCTGACAAGCGAGAAAATTGAAAGATAAAACACCTGCCCACAATAATAACTGACCTTTGAAGAAGAGCTTGGTCAACTTTTTTATCATTTTACTTTTTCCCATCTTTCTGTCCTTTTCTCTTCTTGTTTTTTTCGTGGCCTCCATTTTTTCCTCCGGCTGCCTTATTCTCCTCCAGGAAAATGCCAAAAAACAATATTCTCATGATGGAATCCAGAAGCTGCGAGGGAGCATAATCATTCTTGACCAGCCAGTCCGGGTTGACAAATTCCTGAGCCAGAAAATAAAAAATTTCCAGGAATAACCTGGCATCAAGGTCGGAACGGATTTCTCCTTTCTTTACACCTTCCAGAACCATCTGGCAAAAAACCGGAAAAATTTTTTCCCGGCGGAAGGCTTCAATTTCCTGCCAGATATCCGGCAACTTGAACCTGATATCTTTCAACAATTCCCGGTTGATTAAAGACATGGTCTGCCCCAGAGAGGTGAAAAATTTCATGAGCTTTTCCCGGCAGCAAAGTTCGCTTTTACTCTGGAGCTCTTGGAGCTGGGAAAGCAAAGCCTCCCTGACCTCTTTCAGAACTTCCCGCAACAAAGATTCTTTATCCGGAAAGTAGCGGTAGATGGTGGCCTTGCTCACACCCAGGTCTTCGGCCAGTTCATCCATGCTCACCCGGCTAAACCCGTACCTGAAGAAAAGTTCTCGGCTCTGAGTTACCAGGCGCTGGCGAAGCTGGTCCCCGCTTGGCGATACTGATAAAACGTTTTTAGTTTTCATAGTTTTATGATAGAGAAAGTCACTGGCTAAGTCAAGACTTATTTTTCTGGATCAAGCCTTTCAAAAAGATGGCCGGCTGTGATAAAATTCTTGGCTATAAAGCCGGGCCATAAAAATAATAGAGGCCTGAACCGGAGAAGTTAATTTGGCCAGGAAGTTTCTCAACATTTCGTTGCTGATTGGCCTGCTGCTGTTTATTCTGGTAATTTACAAGACGGGCCTGCGTCAGATCATCAACGACTTCCGGACTATCAGTCTGGTCAATTTCCTCATCCTGATGGCTTTAAGGCTGGTGTACTGGATTTCCCGGACTATCAACTGGAAATTAATTATTGATGACCAGGATAAAAAATATCCCTTCTCGGCTCTTCTTTCCGCCCGCCTGGCCGACCACGCTATAAGTTACCTAACCCCTTCTAACCTGTTTGGTGGAGAACCAGTCCGGGCCATGATGACACCGGGCACCAACCGGCGTCGAGCTCTGGCCACGGTCATCGTAGACAAGACCATTGAACTGGTGTCCATCATCTCCTTTACTATCATCGGGGTGATTGTCGCCATCAGCCGTATAAAGATGCCGGGGAAAATGAAAGTGGTTTTTTTGACTTTTTCCTTTGGGGCCGCCATTTTCCTCTTTTTCTTAGTTATAAAACAAAAAAAAGGATTCTTCACCTGGTTGGTAAAGCTTCTGGCCAAGATAAAAATCAAGCCCAGGATTATCCAGCGTTCGCAGGAAAAAATTGTTGAACTGGACCATCACATTTCCAATTACTACCGTCATCATCCCAAGCTATTTTTTAAAGCCTACGCTTTTTACGCTTTAACCTTTTTCATCTGGACCTATGAAATCTACCTGACTCTGGTCTACATGGACACACCCCGGATAACCCTGCTCAAAAGTTTTCTGATTATCACTCTGACGACCATTGCGGCCGTCATCCCGGCCATACCCGGAGCTCTGGGCATTAATGAGCTGACCAACGTGGCTGTTTTTGTGCTACTTGGCTTGAGCCCGGAAAAAGGAGTTTCTCTCTCGCTCGTAAGAAGAGTTATTGCTCTTATTTATGCCGGCCTTGGTCTTCTCTGCCTCAGTTATTTCCAGTTCAAAGAAAGAAAAAAGAGAAAGACTAAATTGCCGCTCAGCCTTCAATAATTCCCAGCGGTGGCGTTGTCTTCCAGCGACCGCGGGTGAAATCCGGAAAATCAACTGCTTTGGAACGGTTGGCTACCGACTTTTCACTCAGGGCGGAGACCACACTCCAGGCCGCCGCATCGTAAACGTTCATATCCGTCGGGCTTCCTGTGCGCAGACATTCAACCAAACGATAATCTTCAATATAATCCATGCCGCCATGGCCCCGGCCCTCACCTTTCTGGCTGAGCTTCTTCCACAGCGGATGTTCAAACTCTTCGGCATATTTTTCAATGTCTTCCCATTGATGCTGCGGGCTGCGGCCTTCCACATAAATCCGGTCGGGCCACTTCTGTAAAATGCCCTTGGTCCCCTGAATCAGATGGATGCGAGTATAGGGTCGAGGCAGGTTGGTATCATGGATGAGGATGATGGTCTTACCCTGCTTGGTTTTAATCAAAGAAGAATTGACATCTCCCAGAGCGAATTTTTCCCTGGCCTGCGGTGAGTCCGGCCCGAACTTCTCCCGGGCATAAAGCTGCAAACCGCGGGAAGGCGAACTCATGGATACCAGGTAGTCGAAAGCATCGCCGCGGTTGATGTTCATACACTGGGCCACGGGCCCCAAGCCATGGGTAGGATACAGATTGCCGTTTCTTTTCCAGGAATGCTGCCGCCGCCATAGTCCTTCACCCTCGTTGGAAAATTTAACCTCCCGCAAATCGTGAAGGTATCCGGCTTCAGCATGAAGTATCTCGCCCAGCAGTCCGCGTCTGACCATGTTGAGGCTCATGAGCTCAATGCGGTCATAACAGCAATTTTCCATCATGACGCAGTGTTTCTTGTATTTTTCCGCTGTTTCCACCAGTTCCCAGCACTCGTCAAGTGTAACCGCGGCTGGAACTTCTGTAGCCGCATGCTTACCATTTTTCATGGCCGTGACACACACGGGAACATGCCATTCCCAGGGTGTGGCCGTGAAGACCAGGTCCAGGTCTTCTTCCTCGCACATCCTCTTAAAATCCCAGGGACCGCGGGAATAGCCCCGAGGCTTGGGAAACCCAGCCTGCTCTACCCATTTTTGGGCTCTGGCCACCTTTTCTTCCACGATATCGCAGATGGCCCTAATTTCCACCCCGGGTATGTTTAAAAAATTCTGCACGTGTACCGAACCCATGCCCCCTACCCCGACAAAGCCTACCTTAACCACGTCTATCGGTTTACAGGCAAAAAGGGGCCCATAATCTGCGGCCGGCTTCTTTTCCGCTGGAACTATTTCCTTTCCAGAGAAGACCAGCCCGGCGGCACCGGCCAGGCTGAGTTTGAGAAAATCCCGACGGCTGGGGTAACTTAGGGCTTTTGATTTTTCTTCTTTGGTCATAGCTTCCTCCTGGACTATTTTATAAATGTTTATGACAAAAATTCATTTAATCTTAAACTGATAGGCCAATCCCAGCTGGAGACTAAAGCCACCCAGGTCAGGCTGAGCACCGAACAGAGCCGGTGAATTATGGGACCCGGAAATGTTCTCTGCGGCCAGGATTAGCTTCAGGACAAGTTTTCTGGCCGGACGGAAATCGCCGCCCACTTCATAACGTAAGTGAAAATTTCTTTCCTTCTGCCACA
>JBBIRN010000085.1:0-8896 GCA_037441785.1 Candidatus Aminicenantota bacterium
GTTGATTTTCTTACCCCGGCGGCCCTGGCCGGCGCGCTGGCGGGCCTGATTTCCGCTGTTCCTTTTTTCAATTGCCTGTGCTGCCTGTGGATTATGGCTGCCGCTGCCTTTTCTGTTTATCTGCTGGTTCAAAAATCTGAGGTGGCCATAAAAAGCAGCGAAGCTCTGCTCACTGGAATTTTAACCGGGCTGGTGGCCAGCCTGGTTAACGTTATCCTGGAAATACCCCTCCGACCTGTTTACGCAGTAGTTTTCGACCGTTTTTTTGAGTCCCTGTCCCGTTTCATGGAAATGCCACCGGGCTGGGAAAATCTGACCCAGATGAGAGACCAGGGGTTTAACCTGGCCTGGTTTTTTCTGGGCTGGCTGTTTTCTTCAATTATGTTTTCTTTATTTGGAGCCATCGGTGGTTTGATCGGCTATTCCTTGTTTGGCCAGAAAAAAAACTCGGGAGAAAAGAATGCCCAGACGCTTCCGCAAGACGACAGTCATAGTCAACCCGGCCTCTAATCACGGACAGACCAGACATCGCTGGCTGGAAATCAAAGAAGCCTTGAAGAGCTTTTTCAAGGAGTTCCGCTACGATTTTACAGAAAAACCACTCCAGGCCACGGACCTGGCCCGAGAAGCTTTAAAAGAGGGCACTGAACTTCTGATAGGCGTTGGCGGAGACGGCACGGTCAATGAAATAGCCAACGGCTTTTTTGAGAACAACAAACCGATAAACCCGGAAGCCACTCTGGGTATTGTCCCTTCTGGCACAGGCTGTGACCTCATGCGCAGCCTCAACATTCCCAAAAAACTAAAAAATGCGGTACGCTTCATTTCTGAAGCTCCGGACTCGCTCATTGATGTCGGCCGGGTTAGTTACCTGGCTGAAGGGAACAAACCCCAGTCCCGTTATTTTCTGAACATCGCTGATTTTGGTCTTGGCGGTGAGGTGGTTAGAAAGGTTAACGAAGAGAGACTTAAAAGAAAGGCTTCTTCCTACCTAAGATGTCTGGTGGAAACCATGCTCACTTTTAAAGGACACGAAGTCAGCCTCAAAGTTGACGGCCAGGAAAGAGCCGTGGGGTCTTACCTGATTGGCGCGGTGGCTAACGGAAAAGTTTTCGGTAAAGGCATGAAAATCGCCCCTGAAGCCCGGCTGAACGATAATCTTTTTGATATCATCCTGGTCAAAGGGCTTAAATTCCTGGAATTCTGTCTGCATGGCTGGAAGTTAATGAACGGAAGCCATCTCTCTTACCACAAAGTGAGCATGCTGCGCGGACAAAGAGTGGAGGTCTTTCCCCTGACTCCGGCTCCGGTGCTGATTGAGCTGGACGGTGAACAGGTAGGTACTTTACCAGCCACCTTCGAAATAATTCCTGCTTCCCTGCAGGTTAAAGGCTTTACCGAGCGGTCTCAGGGCCGGTTTTAGAAAAGTAAAAGAGTGATTCTGACCGGCTATTTTTTGGGCAGGTAGTAGGGATTGTTGGTCAGGCAAAGCCGGCCGTTCTCGTCGTAAAAGCGATAAATTATTGTTTTGGTCTTGATGTAGGGATTACGGTATTCTACTCTTTTGAGATAATTTCTGGTTTCCGGGTAAGGCGGTACACCGTTATGTTTTTCCACCGCCATCTGCCCGGCGTTATAAGCTGCCAGGACCAGGTTGCGGTCCCCTTTGTATTTTGTAATCAAATCCTTCAAGTATTTAATACCACCTTCTATGTTCTGCTCCGGGTCAAAGACGTTGAGGACCCCGTACTTGACAGCCGTTTCTGGCATTAACTGCATTAACCCCAGGGCTCCTTTTTCGGAGACAGCAAACTGGTCATAATTGGATTCGGCCTTGATGACGGCATGGACAAAATCAACTGGCACCCCGTGCTTGGCTGCCAGCCTTCTGATGATGGGGTCATACTTTTCCCGGGCTGATAGTTCCGCCAGAACAGGACTATAGACAGAAAAAAGACCTAAAAATAAGGTTAGGCTGATAATCAGTGTAAGCTTTTTGCCCATCTTTCTATTAATTATATATTCAATTTCCGCCTGTCTGACAATCCCCTTTGGGGGTGATTTTATACCAGCTGCCGGAAAATTTCAAAGGCTTTTTCCAGTGCCTGGTCAATCATTTCTACCTTGGTTCCACCCGCCTGAGCAAAATCCGGCCGGCCTCCTCCCCCACCCCCGACTACTCCAGCTATGTCCTTGATTATCTTATTAGCCTGCAGGCGGGAGACCAGGTCACCGGCCACGGCTACCACCAGGAGCACCTTACCTTCGGTGGCTGAAGCCAGAACTACCAGCCCCCGGCCTATTTTTTGTTTCAGAGTATCAGCGTAGGAACGCAGGGCTTCCATGTCCAGGCCTTCCAGCTTCTGTCCGATAAATTTCAGGCCATTGATTTCTTTAACTTCCATCTCCGGCGATTGACCTGCCTGGTGCAAAAGTTTTTGTTTCAGCTTCTTTATTTCCTGCTCTTTTTCCTCCAGCTGCTCCAGAAGTTTTTCGGCCCGCAGGAGAAGTTCTTTGCGACTGACTTTAAAAAGAATTTCCAACTGCTTTAATTGTTCTTCCAGTTCTTTAACATAACGGAAGGCTTCTTCACCGGTTACGGCTTCCACCCGCCTTAGCCCAGCGGCCACGCTGGACTCCGAGACTATCTTAAAAAAGCCAATCTCTCCGCTGTTTTTCACGTGTATGCCACCGCAGAGCTCTTTACTGAAGTCACCCACCCTTACGAGCCTGACTTTTTCTCCGTACTTTTCTTCAAATATGGCCATAGCCCCTTCAGCGATTCCTTCTTCCAGGGTCGTGATTTTGGTCGTGACCGGAAGATTTTCCCTGATTTTCTCGTTGATTAACTGCTCCACCCTGGTAATTTCTTCTTCGCTTAAAGCGGCATAATGGGTGAAATCAAAACGCAGTCTTTTATCACTGACCAGAGAACCTGACTGCCGGACATGGTCGCCAAGAATCTGTCTCAGAGCCGCATGCAGCAAATGAGTGGCTGTATGGTTGCGACTGATGGCCTTTCGCCTGGCCGCCTCAACCACTGCTTCTACTTTTTCGCCCACCCGTAACTCACCAGAAAGAGCTTTGACCTGATGGACGATAACTCCTGGAATGGGAGCGAAGGTGTTTTCTACCAGCCCGGAAAAACTGGAACTTTTCAGTACTCCAGAATCGCCCACCTGACCACCGGACTCGGCATAGAACGGCGTTACAGACAATATGACTTCTCCGCTCTGCCCCGGCCCGAGCTTCTCGGCCTTTTCCCCGCCAACCAGGATGGCCAGAACTTCTGTCTCTTCCACTTCTTCTTTATCGTAAAAAACAGGGGTTATCTGCAGCTTCTGAAATTCCTGGTAGATGGACTTTTCTTTTAACCGGGCCTCACCTTCCCAGGACTGGCGGGCTCTTTCTCTCTGTCTTTCCAGTTCCTGCTGGAACCCGGCTTCATCTACCTCCAGGTTCTTCTCCCGGGCCAGTTCCTGGCAGAGGTCCAGAGGAAAACCGAAGGTATCATAAAGTTTAAAAACTTTCTCACCAGAAATGATTCTCTGATTAGAATTTATGGCTTCCTGAGCATATTCTTCAAAATACCTCAGGCCTGAATTAAGCGTGTAAGCAAACCTTTCTTCTTCTGCCAGACACACCCGGCTGATGTAGTTCAGGTTGGACATCAACTCGGGATAAGCATCTTTCATCACATCCACCACCGTGGACACCAGCCGGTAAAGAAAGGGTTTTTCCAGACCGAGAAGGTTACCCCGACGGTAGGCGCGTCTTATGAGCCGCCTTAAAACATAGCCCCGGCCTTCGTTAGCCGGGCTGACGCCGTCACCTATAAGAAAAGTGATGGCCCGAATATGGTCAGCAATTATCCGGATGTAGACGTCAGTTTCGCCGCCCGTCGGGTATTCCTGACCGGTCTCTTCAGAAATGGCCCTGATTAAAGGCAGAAAAAGGTCAGTGTCAAAATTGCTCCTTTTATTCTGCAGCACCGCGGCCATGCGCTCCAGCCCCATGCCAGTGTCAATGGAAGGCCGGGGCAAGCGGTGCATTTCTCCTTTTTCATCCTGGTAAAATTCCATAAACACCAGGTTCCAGAGCTCCACCAGGCGGTCGCTGCCCTTCTCTATGAGCTCATAAGGCTCACCCGGCTCAATATCCTCTCCCAGGTCATAGTGGATTTCGCTGCAGGGACCGCAGGGGCCGGTATCCCCCATGGCCCAGAAATTATCTTTCTTGCCAAAGCGGAAAATCCTGGAGACCGGCACTCCGATTTCACTGGACCAGAGGTTAAAGGCCTCTTCATCATCCTGGTAAATAGTAATGTAGAGTCTATCAAGGGGCAGCTTGAAAACCTCGGTCACCAGCTCCCAGGCGTAGTGAATGGCTTCTCTTTTAAAATAATCCCCAAAAGAAAAATTCCCCAGCATCTCAAAGAAAGTATGGTGTTTGGGAGTGCGGCCAACCTGTTCCAGGTCATTATGTTTACCGCTAACCCGCAGGCATTTCTGGACGGTAGCCGCCCTGGTGTAGGACCTTTTTTCCAGCCCCAGGAAGATGTTTTTAAACTGGTTCATCCCGGCGTTGGTAAAAAGCAACGTCGGGTCATCTTTGGGAATTAAAGATGAACTGGGTACAATCCGGTGTCCCTTGCTTTCAAAAAATTTAAGAAAGGCTGTTCTGATGTCATGTGCCGTCATGTTCCTTTAACTTTCCTCTTCACCCCCTCCTTCTACTCGTTCAACTTTAACCATCTCTTGTTCCATTTGTTCCAGCGCTATGTCCAGCGTGGACTGGATCCCCATAACCCTCAACTTGAAAGCATCTGGATTAGATGAATACTTAAGGCCCTGTTCAAAGGAAATGTAGCCATCACGGTAAAGTTGATAGATGGACTGGTCAAAAGTCTGCATACCATACTGGGCCACACCTGTGGCAATAGCGTCGCGGATGAGACCTGTCTTATCGCGGTCAATAATACATTCCTGAATGTAAGGTGTGTTGATCATGACTTCTACGGCCGGCACCCGGCCCTGCTCATCCATCCTGGGCACCAGACGCATGGAAATAACGGCCTTCAGCACACTGGCCAGTTGTAACCGGACCTGTCTCTGATGATGAGGCGGAAAAGTGGCGATGATACGGTTGATGGTTTCCGGTGCATCCAGAGTATGCAGAGTACTTAAAACCAGATGTCCGGTTTCCGCAGCCAGCAAAGCAGTTTCAATGGTTTCCAGGTCGCGCATTTCACCCACCAGAATGACGTCCGGGTCTTCACGCAAACAGGCTCTCAAACCACGGGAGAAACTGGTTACATCCATACCCACTTCTCGCTGGCTGATGATGCTCTTCTTGTCTTTATGCAGGTACTCAATGGGGTCTTCAATGGTAATGATGTTTTCTCGACGGTGGCTGTTGATGTAGTCAATCATGGCCGCCAGGGTGGTAGTTTTACCACTACCAGTAGTACCGGTCACCAGGACCAGGCCCCGGGGATAAAAGGCTATTTTTTCCAGAATTTCTGGCAGGAGCAATTCTCTTATGGTCTTGACTTCCAGAGGAATAATTCTTAAAGCAATGGCTATGGACCCGCGTTGATAGTAGATGTTTCCACGGAAACGGCCGAAACCGGGCAGTCTGTAAGCTAAATCAACATCAAATTCTTCTTTTAACTTTTTCTTTTGATAATCAGTCATAATCTGGTTGGCCAGTTCTTCCGTATCTTCGGTGCTCAACTTGGGAAAGCCAACCAGAGGAATCAGAGTGCCATGAACCCTGATCATAGGATGATTTCCGGCCTTCAGATGGAGGTCAGAAGCATCCCGCTCAATGGCAATTTTTAAAAGATCATCAATTATCATCATCCCCTCCCTTAGATGGCCTCTAAAATTTTCCTGTATTTTATGTTCCTGAAAAAAGTCAGGTATGCTCTCATGCTCATCCTGTACTGTTTAATCAAAAATTAATTAAATACTATATCAGGCTATTTTGAAAGTCAATTTAAAAAAACACCCTCTGTTTTTTAAACTGATTCGCCACAATAAGGGCAAGTCTTGGCTTTGTAAGGAAGAGGCCGATGACAATTCCAGCACAGGTTAGAAGTACGTTGTTCTCTGGCTCTGATGCGGGCAAAAATATCTTCCAGTTCCGGCGGCTTTTCCGTCTGTCCCTTTATCTTGGAAAGTTCATTGATGATTTCGTGAGCCGTTTGAATCCGGTCTTCTACCCGGGGTGCCAGGCATTTCATAATCAGGGCATCAATTTCCTTGGGTACCCGCATGTTCTTGAGCCGCGGGGGTGTTACTTTCCCCTGTTGAGCTTTCTCCAGAATTTTAAACGGGTCCGGGTCAAAGATGGGCGGACGGCCAACCAGCATTTCGTAAAAGATGCATCCTATGGAATAAATATCCGAAGGGTAGGAAGCTTTGCCCAGAAATTGTTCTGGAGCCATGTAAGGTGGAGAACCGATCCTGGTCGGAGCATAAGGGGAAGAATTCAGCCAGGCCGAAGTCCCAAAATCAGTGATTTTGACCGTGCCTTCCTCTGAAATCAAAATGTTGGAAGGCCTCAGGTCGCGGTGAATAATCTTGTTTTTATGGGCATGGTCAACGCCGTAGGCAATTTGCTTGATAATATCAACCGCTTTTTCCCAGTCCAGGATTTTTTCTTTCTCCAGAATCTTTTCCAGCGATTTGCCTTTAACGTACTCCATAACCATGAAAAAGACATCTTTTTCCTTTTCTGCCGCCAGAACTCTCACAATGTTCGGATGGTTTAAAGCCGCCTGCAACCGGGGTTCTTTTAGCAGCTTATAAAGCTCCTGTGATTGCTTGTGGGGAACTTTGATAGCTACCTTGATATCAAGCCAGGTATCCCGGGCTAAATAGACGGAGCCAAAACCACCACTCCCCAGGGACCTTAAGATTTCATATTTTCCTACTTTTTGACCCTGTAAAAACATCTTACCAGTTCCAAAAATGAGAAATCATGGCCAGCGCAGATATTATAGCTGTTTCTGTCCTCAGAATCCTCTTTCCGAGAGAAACTCCCTGAAAATTTTTTTCTCTCAGTTTGTCTTTCTCATCTTCTGCCAGACCGCCCTCTGGTCCCACGATTAGAATAACCGTACCAGGGTTATCTTGCAGAAGAATATTTTTTAGATAAACCTAACTGTCTTCGTCAAGGTATAATTTCAGGCCCTCAAGGTCTGCGGACAGGAAGCGGTCAAGTGTCTCCGGGTACCTGAGGAGCGGAAGCACTGCCCCTTTAGATTGTTTAAGCGCTTGCTGAGCAATTTTTTGCCACCGGCCCAGACGCGTTTCCAGACGTTCAGCAGAAATTTTAAAAGCTCGCCTGGTAATTAAAGGCTGAACCTCCGCAACACCAAGTTCTGTAACTTTCTGGATGATAAAATCAGCGGTCTGGGGCTTGGTCAGGCCAAAGCCCAGTCGCAAGCTGGCTTTAAGGTTCTCTTCCTCTAAAGTCAGGGCCTGGAGCCAGGTTTTCTCTTCTTCCACCTTAACTACTTCGGCCAGAAGCCGCCTGCTCTGCCCGTCAGTTAACCAGATTTTATCTCCGGCTTTTATCCTGACCACCCGGGAAAGGTGATGGTGCTCTTCACCTTCCAGCCAGAAGTGTTTTTTTTCCGGCCAGTGCCTGATAAAGAATTGGTTACTGGTCAAAGTCTCTGCTTCCTTTGGATTTCAAATAATTATCAAAGATGCTCTTATCCAGGTCTTCCAGCGGTTCACCGCGCAGCTCGGCCAGTCTGGTCAGCAGTGCTTTTTGTTCCTTATCCAGATGTTCTGGAGTCTTTACTTTTATCCGGACAAAAAGGTCCCCGGTGCGATGTCCGCCAATTTCCCTCAGCCCCGCATTTTTGATTTTAAAAACTTCACCCGACTGAACTCCAGCCGGAATTTTTAAAACTTCATAACCACCGTTGAGCAACGGCACGGCTATCTTGGCGCCCAGGGCCGCTTGAGAGAAAGAAATAGGGATTTCGCAATACAGGTCGCGGCCTTCACGCTCAAAGAAATGATGTTTTTTCACGCTGATGTGAACATAGAGGTCGCCTCTTGGCTGACCCGGGTCGCCAGCCTCCCCTTCTCCGCTGATTCTCAACCTGGTACCGCTGTCCACCCCAGCTGGAATTTTGACTCTGAGTTCTTTTTTGGTCCTGACTTTACCCGTTCCCCGGCATTCCTCACAGGGAGTGGAAATTATTTCTCCGGTTCCGCCACAATGAGAGCAGGTCCTGGTGATGGTAAAAAACCCCTGCTGGTACCTTAGCTGCCCCCGGCCCCGACAGGTGGGGCAAACACTCTTCTGAGTTCCTGGCCGCAAACCAGAACCATGGCAAACCGGGCAATGTTCATTCCTGGTTAGCTTAAGGGTTTTTTCCGTTCCGCTGGCTGCTTCTTCAAGGCTGATGGAGATCTCCAGCACCAGGTCTCGACCCGCCTGACTCCGGTAACGCCGGGAAACAGAATCGCCAAAGAAATCTGAAAAACTGAAACCGAAAAAGTTACCCAGAATATCTTCAAAATCCTGAAAAATGGAGGAATCAAAACCACTGAAACCCTGATAACCCTGCCCCTGCAACCCCTGATGGCCATAGCGGTCGTAAATAGCTCGTTTTTCCGGGTCAATCAGCACGCTGTAAGCTTCGGCCGCTTCCTTAAACTTTTCCTCAGCTTCTTTGTTTCCGGGGTTGCGGTCCGGATGATATTTGAGGGCTGCTTGCCGATAAGCTTTTTTTATTTCTTCAGGCGTAGCCTGTCTGGAAACGCCCAGTATTTCATAATAATCCTTCTTCATCATCCGGCTTCTTCACCTCCTTTTTCCACTTGTCCACAATCTGGTCTAACTGCTCTGGCAACAGGCCGGCCGAAGG
>JBBIRN010000086.1:0-8775 GCA_037441785.1 Candidatus Aminicenantota bacterium
CCTTTAAAAACAAACATCCTTTGCTTTATTATATTAAGAAAAATACCGAAATTGCAAAAATTACCTAAAAATTTAGCAGATAAAAATTAAATAAAAAAAATGCTTGACATTTACCCTAAAACTTTTTTAAGTTAAATAATGAAGTTAACGTGAAGGAGGTTTACATGAAATACAAAAAAAAGGTCTTGGGTTTTTTGGTCTGTTTTTTGCTTTTTATGTTTTTCTCAGTTAGTGCACAGGAATTACAAACCGGGGCCATCAGAGGCAAAGTAGTTGATGAGAATGGTCAGCCCCTTCCTGGCGTCTCCATTACTGTTACGGGCCCAGCTCTTCAAGGCAAGATAACGGCGGTGACCAACGAGGCAGGTATGTTCCGTGCTCCCGCTCTACCTCCTGGTCGTGATTATGAAATTAAGGCTGAACTGGATGGGTTTGATACCGTAATCAGAAAGGGCATCATCGTTAACGTCGGTGCTATCGTGACTATCGACCTCCAGATGAAGCCTTCAACTCTGAAGGAAGAAGTAACTGTAACTGCAGCTTCACCGACCGTGGATGTGGTCCGCTCCACAAAATCAACTCTGGTTACATCTGAAACTCTTTCTTCCTTACCTTTAAGCCGGTCTTTTGGTGCCATATTGACAGTAGCTCCGGGCACGGTTGGAAGAAGCATTTATGGGAGCGGTTCAGGGGAAGCAGGAGTCGCTATAGAAGGAATCCAGGCTACTGACCCTGACCAGAATATGCCCGCAATAGGAACTGATGTGGGCATGGCCTGGGACATGGTAGAAGAAGCGGAGCTTATTACTTCTGGTACCTCAGCTGAATATTACAATTCTGCCTTCGGACAGGTGGTAACGGTAATGAAATCTGGCGGTAACAAAACGACCGGTGAGTTTTCTTTCTACTACACCAACAAGCATCTGGCTATGATACATTTGCCTGAGCCAGACCTGGCCACTCTGAATTTAGCCAAGCCCTCTATCCCGGTTTACTCCTACGATGGGTCAGCTGCTCTTGGTGGGGCAATCATTAAAGATAGGCTCTGGTACATGGCGGAATTCAGGTACATTAATTCAAAGTATACGGGTGATTTCCGGCCTACGGTGATAAACGGGAAACAATACAATAATTACGACCGCCCCTTTCCTAATTACGTAGGCTTTCTAAAACTTACTTTCCAGTTAGCCCAGAACATTCGCGGTTCAGTAATGGGTCATTACAGCATGCAGGATGTTCCCTATTATTACAGCGGCTGGTATCTGACAAATGAAGCGAACAAGCATAATAAGCCACGCCGGCTTAACTACGCCGGAACTCTGACCTGGTTCATTGATAGTAACACCTTGTTGAACCTTAGAGTGGGCGGTCTTTATTTTAAATGGACTGGCTCCAATACCAAAGAAGCCAACCCCGATGGACCCCATTTCATTGATGATTATACCGGTTATGTCTGGGGTAATACTGGACCCGAAGAATATACTTATAAACCCAAAGTTGACGTGGTCGTTTCACTGACCAAGTATGTGGATAATTTTCTTGGTGGTAACCACGAGTTCAAGGCCGGTCTGGAGTGGGAAAGGAACCGTGGTGATTGGGGCTTCTACATGAAGCAGCCACTTTTCTGGTATTACTACAACGGAAGTCCTTATTACTGGAGAGCTCAGAATGGCGGAGTCACGGACCCGGAATACGGTGACGGACTTCTTGAATATCTGGCCATGGGGGCCACTCCCGGTTCTGGCTACGAATGCGGGATAACCTCTCGAATCGGTGGTTTCATTCAGGATTCTTTCAACATCAAAAGGTTAACCATTAATGCCGGGGTCAGACTTGATCATATTAAAGCCTGGAGCCCGGGCAGAACAAAAGGTGCAGCTATAGACCCGGTAGCCCTGGCTATAGGAGAGACCTACTTTAAACCATACTACGGTATTAACCCTTATGATGAAGTCAGCTATGACACCTGGGACAATGCTTTTCCCTACGGAGTTTTTGTCTCCCCTCGTATTGGTCTGACCTATGATGTTTTTGGTAACCACAAGACAGCTCTTAAGGCTTCATTTTCTCACCAGCCTGAGCCTTTCCCGACCGGAACATTTTCCAGCATGTACCCCTTAACCTGGCGGTCCTTTACTTTTAACTGGTGGGACCTTAACAACAACGGCCTTCCGGATGCTCCTCCGATAGATAGGTACGAAGAGGCGTATGGCGAAACGCCTCTGTCCATGGTTTCGGATGCTTACCTGAAATCAATTGACCCCAACGTCAAAGTACCCTACGTAAACGAATACAATATTGGTTTGGATCATGAACTGGTGAAAGACCTGAAAGTCGGCGTTGCTTATATTTACAGGAACAGAGGTCATCTGCTGGGTAGTGTTCTCTGGGACGAAGAAACGAACCGCTACTGGTACAGTTATGAGCGGGCTCCAGAATACTGGATACCCTTTACCACCACCGTTCCCGCCTACGGCATATATCCGGCTAAAGAAGTTACCATGTACTTTCTGTCCAACGATGCGCCGGAGCAGTTCTACCGTCTGACCAACGTACCTGAAGCCAGCTGGAAATATCACTCCCTGGAAATCAATTTCAACAAGAGAATGTCCAACGGCTGGCAGTTGGGTGGTTCGGTGAACTTTTCTAAAAACAAAGGAAACTATCCAGTTAGCTACCAGAGCTCTTACTCCTTCGGCAATTTTTCCAATGCCAACAGCTTTGTCAACGCTTACGGAGAATTGCCCTTCAGCCGTCCGGTAGTCATAAAGCTCTTCGGCACGTTTAATCTGCCCTACCAGATTATGTTCTCTTTTATCTTCCAGCACATAGATGGTTCTCCATGGGGTAGAACGGTAAAGGTGCTGCCACCAGCCGATTGGGCTGCTGAACACAATGCCGCCATGGTTGGCTATACCATCTATGTAGAACCCCCGGGAACCAGAAGAAATGAAGCTTATGATAACCTTGATATCAGGTTCCAGAAGGATTTTAACCTTGGTCCTGGCCAGCTTGGTTTCTACGTGGATGTCTTTAATTTACTCGGAGCTTATACCCTTACCATCGCTAAAAACCCGGGCGGAACTTGGCGTCCGGCTGGGGAAAACACCGACCAGGGTACCTATACTCCGGGTTCCACGGGCTTAAGAGGATTTTCTGGTTCAAGACAGATCAGATTCTCCGTTCTTTATCGCTTCTAACTGGTTAATTAAGTTGATGGCGCAGGGGAGGGAATTTCCCTCCCCTGCCCACTTTTTTATTCTTTGGGAGCCGGTAGAAGGTGGAA
Organism: Candidatus Aminicenantota bacterium; assembly: GCA_037441785.1. GTDB lineage: Bacteria > Acidobacteriota > Aminicenantia > Aminicenantales > Saccharicenantaceae > Saccharicenans. The sequence goes on from JBBIRN010000086.1 coordinate 3,287, forward strand.
GAAGGTAGAGAGAAGTCAGGAAGAGCATGAATTTGAGAAACAAAAACCAGGCTGGGACAACAGCAAGTTTTATAAATAATGTAGAGAGAAAAAAAGAAGATTAAAGCTGCGGCTAAAGATGACAGGTTAAGAAATGTCCAGGTCAGAATGAAGAGAAAGGCTATAGTTTCTGAAGGAAATCTCTTTATTTAAAATGGCAGTTAAAGCTATAATTAGGCTCAGAAAGGAAGGCTTAAGTCCATGTCGCCAACAGCTAATGCTAAGTATATTCTGAAGTTAAACAGTCGTAAGGTTTTGAAGCTCATCAGAGATAATCCTTCTATTTCTCGAGCGGAAATTTCCAGGAGAACTGGTTTAAGCGCCCCGACGGTTTCCCGCATAGTTGATGATTTGATTGAGGATGGTCTGGTGGAAGAAATTGGTGTCGGTTCTTCCAACGGCGGCCGCCGGCCTAATCTGCTGAGATTCTGTCCCAATAATAATTTTATTATCGGCATTGACCTCGGAACCACCAATATTTATGGCGTTCTGGCCAACCTGGAAGCTGAAATCCTGGCGGAGGAAAAAATCCCGACCCAGGTAGAAGAGGGCTTTAAGGCGGTAATGGACAGAACCATCAGCGTCATTGAAAAACTAAAAGGCCAGCTCGGGAAAAAGCAAGAACATCTTAACGGCATTGGCATGGCGGTGGCCGGTTTGATTAACAAAAAGAGAAACATCGTGGAATTCTCTCCGAACTTTCACTGGCATGACGCTGACATCCTGGGCTACTTAGGCCAGAAGCTGGATGTTCCTGTCTGCTTTGATAATGTAACCCGGGTTATGGCTCTAGGAGAGTTGTTCTACGGGGTCGGCAGAAAGTATAAGAATTTTATCTGTGTCAATGTGGGCTACGGCATTGGTGCCGGCATAATTGTTAACGGCCAGCCCCTCCTGGGCACGCATGGTATGTCAGGCGAATTCGGTCACATCACTCTGGAAAAAGATAGCAAGATTCAGTGTTATTGCGGTAATTTTGGCTGTCTGGAAGCGCTTTCTTCTGGAAATGGTATTGCCCGGGCTGCCCGTCTGGAGCTGGAAAGCGGTGGCAAAAGCATTCTTCTGGACATGTGCCAGGGAGATTTGGAGCAGTTGACGGCGGAGATGGTAGCCAGGGCTGCCAAGCAAGGAGATGTTTTAGCCTGGAATGTTTTTCATCGGGCGGCCGAGTATCTCGGTATTGGCATTTCAGCTTTAATTAATCTTTTTAACCCGGAAGCTATTGTCATCGGTGGCGGTGTGACTCAGGCTGGGGATATCCTTTTTGATACGGTCCGCAGCACGGTTAAGGCACGAGCTCTGAGCAAGATAAGCCGAGAAGTGGAAATCCTGCCGGCGACCTTTGGACAGAAAGCGGCCGTCATGGGAGCGGTTTCCTTAATCATGCAGAAAGTTCTCAACCTGGAATACAAAAAAGCGGATAGGTCAAAAGAGAAACCTTATTTCACTCTTTCTGTTGATAGAGAGAGTTAGTTAATTGAATAACTTGCTTCTAAGCAGGTTTTTTCCCGACTACTTCTTCCTCTGAGGAGAATTATTCATGCCTGGAATAAAGCTTAATATCCCTCTCCTGGACCTGATAATCATTCTGGTTTATTTAATCGGGATTGTCATTGTGGGTCTGGTCTCGGCCAGGAAATTTAGACAGTCGAGCCGGGAATATTTTTTAGCCGGTAAATCGCTGAGCTGGCCGGTAGTGGGCGCCGCGCTTTTTGCGGCTAACATTTCTACCATCCATCTGGTCGGGCTGGCTGCTTCCGGCTATAACGAAGGAATGGTCTGGGGTAATTTTGAATGGATGGCCACCTTTACCCTGATCATCCTTGGCCTAGTCTTCGCCCCGTTTTATTTCAAAACAAAAATATCAACCCTGCCCGAATTTCTGGAAAAAAGATATTCCGCAGCTTCCAGGATTATTCTGGCCATCATGGCTATTGTCGCGGCTTTGTTCATTCATATTGGCATGAGTATTTATGCCAGCGCTGCTGTTTTCAAGCAATTTTTTGGTATAGACGTATTAACTTCAATAATAATCATCTCCGTTATGACAGCCATCTACACCGTCCTGGGCGGGTTAAAAGCCGTGGTGGTGACTGAAACCATACAGAGTGTTATTCTGATTCTGGGAGCGGTAACGGTTACCCTTTTTGCTATTTTTGCTTTGCCTGCGCATGGCATTACCGGGCTGGCCCAATTCAAGGCGGCCCTGAAACCAGACCAGTTGAGCATGCTGCAAACCCACAGCCAGGTTGGCTTGAACTGGTACGCTGTGCTTCTGGGGTATCCAGTTCTGGGCATCTGGTACTGGTGCACAGACCAGACCATTGTCCAGAGAGTTCTGGGTGCCAGAAGCCAGCGCGATGCTCAGCTCGGACCTCTTTTTGCCGGTTTTCTGAAGCTTCTTCCTCCCTTTATCCTTGTGCTGCCGGGTGTGATTGGCTATGTCCTCTTCCGGGACTTAATCGGACAGGATGCCAATCAGACTCTGCCAGTGCTGATAAACCAGCTAATCCCCACCGGTGTCAAGGGACTGATTACGGCTGCTTTGCTGGCTGCTTTAATGAGTACCATCGCCGCCGCCCTGAATAGTGCCGCTACCCTGGTCGCGGTGGACATTGTCCAGAAAATTAAACCTGATACTCCAGACGAAAAACAGGTAAAAATCGGGCGACTGAGCGCGGTTGTGGTTATGATTTTAGCTATGCTCTGGTCCACGCAGGGTGGGAAGTACTCCAGTATTTTTGAAGCGATTAACGCCATAGCTTCTGACCTGGCTCCGCCGATTACGGCGGTTTTCCTCTGGGGAGTTTTCTGGAGGCGGGGGACCAAGCAGGCTGCTCTGGCGACCTTGATTTCCGGGTTTTCTATGGGCATTGTTGCTTTTATCCTGGACCTGCCGGTTTTTGGTACCGAGAAGATAATTACCCATAAATTAGGAATTCCGTTTATGATGCAGGCCTGGTGGATGTTTGTCATCTGCAGTGTCATTTTTGTAATTGTCAGCCTGTGTACTCCCAAACCTTCGGAAGAGAGCATCAGAGAGCTGACCTGGGAAAAACCCAGCCACGTTTTTACCCAGGAAAAATTTCAGGGCCTGACTGACCCCAGAATCATCGCCGCTGGCCTGCTGATGATTCTCGTGACTTTGTATGTTGTTTTCCGTTAAGAAAAACTGATGGTGGGCTAAAATGCCTGTGGTCAAGGAAAAGATAAAAAACAATATCCTCAACAACAATAATAAAAAGGTGATTGTTGGCATAGGAGAGGTGGTCTGGGATATTTTCCCGGATGGTGCTCATATGGGTGGAGCGCCGGCCAATTTTGTTTATTATGCCCGGCTTCAGGGCTTGGAGAGCTTTCTGGTGAGCCGGGTGGGAGATGATGAACTCGGGCGAGAAACTTTAAACCGTTTTTCTTCCCATAAATTGCCCACGGATTATATCCAGGTGGATAGAGCTCATCCTACCGGCACAGTCAGGGTCAAGCTTGATGCTCATAAAGTTCCCACTTTCACCATTGAAGAAAAGGTAGCCTGGGATTTTCTGGAGAAAAATGATTCTCTCCAGCAGCTGGCGCAGGAAGCAGCGACTATCTGTTTTGGTTCGCTGGCCTTCCGCTCGGCTGTTACCGGCGAGACCATCAGCTGGTTTCTAAACCAGGCCAGCCCGGATTGTTTGCTGGTGCTGGATATCAACCTTCGGGCGCCCTTCTTTTCCCCTGAACTGATTAATAAGTTGTTAAAGAAAGCGGATGTTTTGAAGCTAAATGAGAATGAGCTGGAAATCATCGGTGGCTATTTTTATCCCAGCCTCAAAGAGAAAATACTGCTTGGCCGGCGGCTGATTCAAGATTATCAGCTGAAATTAGTAGCGGTGACTGAAGGAGAAAAAGGAAGCTGGCTGGTGACTCCCGACGAAGAATCTTATCATCCAGCTTTTCCTGTGACCGTAGTGGACACGGTAGGGGCAGGAGATGCCTTCACTTCGGTTCTGGTGGCTGGTCTCCTAAGAGGTGAAAGCCTGGAGGAAATAAATAAACAGGCTAACTGGGTAGCCAGCCGGGTATGTGCTCAGAAAGGAGCCTGGGTAAAGCTGTGAAAAATTGTAAGAAATTTTCCGGCTAATACCGGAACATGGGAAACGAAAATTGACCAGCAGGCCAATGAAAAAAATTAAAGATATTAAGGCAATAAAAATATTAAGGTAAATAGAAAGTCTTGAAGATAGGAGGCTTGGAGAATGAAATCTTTTAATTATTATCAATCTACAGAGATAAGGTTTGGTCTGGGACGTTTGAAAGAGCTGGGAGAGGTAACGGCGCGGTATGGCCAGAAATGTCTTCTGGTTACTGTTCCAGCTGTTCCCGAGCTTGAAGAAACTTTTAAGCGGGCAAAAAATTATTTACAGGAAGCCGGGGTGGAGGTAGCTCATTTTGACGGGGTGATTCCCAACCCCACCGTGGAAGTGGTCAGCCAGGGTGCGAAAATGGCCAGAGAATTTGGCGCTCAGGTGGTGGTTGGTCTGGGCGGAGGGTCCAGCATGGATACAGCCAAAGCCATTGCCGTGGCGGCCACGCATCCCGGGAGCTGCTGGGATTATTTGTTTTTCCGACCGACCCAACCCACAGAGAAGACCCTGCCGGTGGTGGCGGTAAGCACCACTTCCGGGACCGGCTCGCAGGTCACTCAGGTGGCGGTGGTGACCAACCAGGCTGAAAGGAATAAATCTGCCCTCTATAATTCTATTCTTTTTCCGCGAGTAGCTATCGTTGACCCGGAGTTGATGCTGTCCATGCCGCCCTATATTACGGCCACCACTGGTTTTGATGCTTTTACCCATGCTTTTGAAAGTTTTATTAACCCCAACGGTTCGCCCTATACAGATTTGCTGGCTTACGAAGCCTTAAGAATCATTGTTAATTACCTGCCGGCAGCGGTAAAAGACGGCTCTAACCTTGAAAACAGAAGTCAAATGGCCTGGGCCGATACCCTGGCCGGCTTGAGCATTGCCAATGCCGGAGTGACTCTGCCTCATGGTATAGCCATGGCCATGAGCGGACTTTATCCCCATATTGCCCACGGCCAGGCGCTGGCTTCCGTATACCCGGCCATCATGAATTTTACCTGGAAATACGCCCAGGAAAAATTTGCTCGGATAAGCTGGATTTTTGACCCGAAGTTAACATATTCTTCCTCTGAAGTGGCAGCCCGGTCTCTGGTTGACCATCTGGAAAACTTTCTCCAAACCATCGGTCTGCGCAAAACTTTAAAAGAACTGGGCGTGCCAAAAGAAGAGCTTGACCTGCTGGCCGAGCGGTCTCTGGTTCTCCCAGACTATAAGAGTCATCCTTATGTCGTTAATTTTGGCGAGGTCAGACAACTGCTGCAGGAAGCCTATGAATAAAAAAGGAGCAAATTAGAAATCTTTAAAGGTAGGTGGCGGGTGACTGAA
>JBBIRN010000087.1:0-8728 GCA_037441785.1 Candidatus Aminicenantota bacterium
GGTCTGAGGGCCGAGACCGAAGAACTTATACTTTTCACCTGGTTAACCGCTTCTTTTGTTTCTTCATAAAGTGCCGGGTCGTTCACCAACCGGCCGGCCGTGCCCTCGCCTTTCTCAATCTTTTGCAGCGTGTGGTTTAGACTATCAATGGCTTTCTGGAGCTTATCAAGGTTATTCTTGAGTTTCTCCAGGCTTTCTCGCACCTCTCCCCGGTTATCTTTAATCAGGCCCCTGACTTCTGCCAGTGTCTCCTGCACCCCCTGGGAAACACTCGTTACCTGCTGGTTGAGGTTTTTCACCGTCAGGCCGGTGTCCTGGATGGTCTGGTGTAAAGAGTCACGGTTTTCCTTAAGGAGGCTGTCCAGGTCGGCGGTCAGCGATTGCAGGTTTTCCAGCGTTTTTTTCAGGTTTGGGCCGAGGTCTTTAATGATGACGTTGTTTATGGAATTGCTTACCTTCTTTACATCTTCACCCATGGACAGCAGGAGCGTCCCCAGCTGGTCAAAGCTGATGGGCGGGAGAGATTCCATTATTTCTTCTGGTTCATAATAAGTATCTTCTTTACCCGGGACAATCTCCACGTACTTTTCTCCCAGGATGCCGAGTGAAGCCAGGGTCACGCGTGAGCCATGGGGAATGCGGTAGTTCGGGTAAATACTCATGGTCACCCGGGCCCGACGGCCATCAAGGGAAATATCCTTAACCAAACCGATTTTAATGCCGGCCATTTTCACCGCGGCATTTTTCTCCAGTCCCAGAGCCGAATCAAACAGAGCATACACCCGGTAGCCGGGTTTTTTAAAAAGTTCCTGGACATCGCCGACAAACAGAATTAACAGGGCGAGTAAAATAAAGGCCCCGGAAAGAAATATGCCCACCCTGACTTCTCTTCTAGTCATTTAAGCACCTCACCATTCTTCTATCGGGCCAGTAGCCCGGCCATTTATGAATTGCTGGACGACCGGGTTGGGAGAATGCCTGATTTCCTCCGGCGTCCCGACCTCAATTATGCGCCCCTCATACAACATGGCTATCCGGTCTGCTATTTTATAAGTGGAATTCATATCATGAGTAATGACCACCGAAGTCACACAGAGGTCTTTTTTAAGCTGAAGGATTAATTCGTTGATAGCATCTGCTCTAATCGGGTCCAGGCCGGTCGTCGGTTCATCATACAGAATAATCTCCGGGTTGTAAGCAATAGCCCGGGCCAGACCAACTCTTTTTTTCATTCCGCCCGAAAGTTCATAGGGCAGCAAATTTTCCACCCCGCGCAGGCCAACCCGTTCCAGACTGGCTTTTACCACTTGCTGAATTTCTTCCTCAGAAAGGTTGGTGTGTCTCCTCAGGCCAAAAGCTACGTTCTCGGCCACGGTCAAAGAATCAAACAACGCTGCTCCCTGAAACAGCATGCCAAACTTGCGGCTGAGTTTCATCAGCTCTTCTTCAGAAAGCCGGGTAATGTCCTGACCATCCACGTAGATATGACCGCGGTCAGGTTTCATGATGCCTATGATGTGCTTCAGCAGCACGCTTTTACCTGAACCGCTCTGACCGATGATGACAATGGTTTCGTTGGTATAAATATCCAGGTTAACCCCGCGCAGCACTTGCTTCTGGCCGAAGGCTTTGTGCACATCAGAAAGTTTAATCTTTATTTCGTTCATGTATGTTCTGTTAACAAAAAATCATCCCAGCGTTGAAGGGAGTACTTTGCTCAGGAAGAAATTCAGGATGAGAATGGCAATGCTGGCCACCACGACTGATTTAGTCGTAGCCCGGCCCACACCTTCCGCCCCGCCCTCAGCGGTCATACCCTGCCAGCACCCAACCACGGCGATGACCAGGCCAAATATTAAGGCCTTGATCAAGCCCACCGATACGTCCCAGAGTTCAAAGTACTTGAGGGTGTTCTGCACATAAAGAGTCTGGTTTACCTTCATCAGGAAGACGTTGTAAGCAAAACCGCCAAACATGGCGATGATATCACCGTAGAGAGTAAGTATGGGAACCATGATCAGGCTGGCCAGCACTCTGGGAACCACCAGGTACCTTACCGGATGAGCCCCCAGGCTGAACAGGGCATCAATCTGTTCTGTAATTCTCATAGTGCCAATTTCCGCGGCCATGGCTGAACCCACCCGGCCGGCTACCATCAGGCCCACCAGAATAGGAATCAGCTCCCGGCACAGTCCGACGGCAATAATCGGCCCACCCTGAGATTCCGAGCCGGGACCGATATACCGGTGAAAGGCTAAATAAGTTTGCAAACCAAAAACCAGCCCGCCAAAGGCAGCGGTCAGCGACACCACCGGAAGAGAGTTGACCCCCACTTCCTCCAGCTGCTGCAGGAAATTGGCTTTTTCAAACGGTTTCTTAAAAATTGACTGAAGAGCTTGCCAGCCCAGTTCAAAGACCTGGCCGAGCTCAAAGAAAAAGTTCTCAAATACAGAGGCCCAGACCTGTCTGGTCATGTGCTTACCCTACACCCCTTCTTCCTGGTAGCCAAACTCCATGTTGGCAAATTTGGCGAACTCCCGGAGGAAAACCAGGTGCACGGTACCCAGGGGGCCGTTGCGCTGTTTGGCCACGCTCACCTCCGCAATCCCCTTGATGGCTTCATCTTCCGGGTGATAATAATCCGGACGGTAAATAAATATCACCACATCCGCATCCTGTTCAATAGCTCCGGACTCTCTCAAATCAGAAAGCATCGGCCGCGGTTCCTTGCGCATCTTCTCCGGAGCCCGGCTGAGCTGAGAAATGCCCACCACCGGGATTTTCAGCTCCTTAGCCAGTTCCTTCAAGGAACGCGAGATGAAGGACATTTCCTGGTTGCGGTTTTCAAACCGGCCACCGGTGCGCATCAACTGAATATAATCTACAAAAACTATGTCCAGATGTCCTTCTAATTTAAGGCGCCGACACTTGGCCTTCATCTCCATAACCGTGAGAGCTGGCGATTCATCAATGTAAATCCGGGCCTGAGAAAGCGTTTCCGCAGCCATCTGAAGTTTTTCAAACTCTCTTTCGCTGATAAAACCAGACCTGGCTTTCTTGATATCCACCTGAGCTTCGGAACAGAGCAACCTCAGCGCCACCTGTTCTTTGGACATTTCAATGGAGAAAAATCCGGCATAATAATCGGTATGCAGCCCGACATGTTGGGCAATGTTGAGGGCCAGAGCAGTTTTACCCATGGAGGGTCTGGCCGCCAGCACGATGAATTCAGACGGATGCAGCCCGGCCGTCAGGTTATCCAGGTCCACAAACCCGGTCGGAATACCGGTGACTGCTTCCCGGCGTTCAGCCAGGATGCGGATTGTTTCCATCATGGAGGCCGTCAGATGTCCAACAGGAATGAAGCCCGGTTTTATTTTCTCTTCGGCAATTTCCACTATGGCCTGCTGCGCTTCACTGATCAGCTCGTCAGCTTCTACCTGCTGTTCATAGGATGAGGTGATAATCCTGGCGGAGGAAAATATTAATTTACGCAGAAGGGATTTTTCTTTGATAATCTGCACGTAGTATTCAATATTCAAGCTCCGGGGCACGCCATCCATCAGAGAAGCAAGGTAGGAGGCTCCCCCGACCTCTTCCAGCTGACCGGCCCGGCTCAGTTCCTCGCTTAAAGTGAGCAAATCAATGGGTTGCCCCCGGTCCATCAGTTGAATCATTTTTTCCAGAATGGTGCGGTGGGCGTCTTTGTAGAAATCTTCCACATTGATGGTAGAAAGGACGACATTCAGGAAGGCGTTGTTGACCAGAATTCCACCCAGAACCGTCTTTTCCGCTTCCAGGCTGTGCGGCGGAGTCTTTTTGAGAACGGTTAAATCAAGTTCCATTTTTATCTCTCTTCAGAGGCTTCTGTCCTCTGATTCTCTTGCTAAAAGAGACGTACCGAAAACCTGCCCGTTCTCAAGACTGCTTTTTTTCTTCCTCTTCGGTCGGGGCTTCCTTTTCCACGACGACTTTTATCTCCGCCCGGTCTTCATGATAGACCTTGAAGGGCACAGTAAAGGTTCCCAGTCTTTTTATGGGCTCATCCAGCATAATCTTTTTCTTATCTATTTCAAAGCCCAGCTTGGCCAGTTCTTCCTGGATATCAGAAGCCGAGACAGAACCAAAAATCACATCTTTTTCACTCGAGCGCCGGTAGAAAGTTAAGGTCACTTCATTCAGCTTGTTGATCAGCTCCTGGTAGGTCAGCCGTTCTTTTTCCAGCTTTTTCTTCAGGGCTTTCTGCTGCATCTCCACCATCTTGATGTTGGCCGGGGTAACTTCCATGGCCAGGCGCCGCGGCAGGAGATAATTTCTGGCAAAGCCCGGGGCCACCTCCAGGATATCACCTTTGCGTCCCACTTTTTCTACGTTTTCCAGTAAGATAACTTTCATCTGTAGCCTCCTGCACTTCAATCTTCCACGAACGGCAACAGAGCCATGATGCGAGCTCTTTTTATGGCGCGAGCCAGCTTCCTCTGATGATAAGCGCAGGTCCCGGTTACGCGGCGGGGAGCAATCTTGCCCCGGTCCGGGATGTATTTGCGCAGGATTTCCACGGCCTTGTAATCAATATCCCGCAAATTCCGCTCACAGAAACGGCAAACCTTTTTCTTGGGAGGGAAAAATTTTCTCGCCTGAGTCTTTTCTGTTTTTTCTCTTTCTTCTCTGGTAGCCATCTTATTTTACCTCCTCACCTGGAAGAGTCTCGGCTTCAGCCTTTACCTCAGCTGGGGCCTCGGGTTCGGCCGCGGGTGTCGGCTCTACTGTTTTTTCTTTCTTCTTGCCCTTGACCATCCCGCGAGGGTCCTTTTTGATGGTCATAAAACGCAGGATGGCATCAGTCTGTTTAAATTTCCTTTCCAGTTCGGCTGGAACAGCCGGCGTGCCTTCGTAGGTAAAGAAGACGTAAAAACCCTCCTGAAAGCGCTTGATGGGATAAGCCAGTCTTCTTTTACCCCAGAGGTCCTGCTTGATCATCCGACCTTTCTTGGCCGAAACTACTTCCGCCATCTGGGCAATCAGGCGGGTGTTTTCTTCTTCAGAAAGGTTGGGGGCAATAATGAAACCTGTTTCGTATTGATTCATCTTAACCTCCTTATGGTTTTATAGCCCGTGCCTTATCCGGCACGAGCAAGGAGTTGAACTCCTATTTTAAACTATTTTCCAAAAAAATCAAACCTTCTTCCGATTAAATTCGTTCATCGCCTGCTGTATATCACCGCTGACAATCATCTGCACGGCGCGGCTGGCTTTTTCTATGATTGGTTTTAGAGCGCTCATTTCTTCGGCTGAAAATTCGGACAGCACGAACTCAGCGGCCTCCTGAGCTTCAGCCTTCGGGCCAATACCCACCCTGACTCGGGGAAACACCGTGGTGTTAATCTCCTGCACGATGGACTTCATTCCCTTATGCGTCCCGGCACTACCCTGCGGCCGGATTCTAATCTCACCGAAGTTCAGGTCCAGGTCATCGTAGACGACCACCATTCTTTGCGGCGGGAGTTTAAGCCCGTTTAACAACTCCTTTACTGCCAGACCGCTCAGGTTCATGTAAGTCTGAGGCAGAGCCAGAACAATTTTCTCACCAGAAAGTAGCGCGTTAGCTATTTTGGAGCGGTATTTTTTCTCTTTAACCTGCACACCGAGCTCCCGGGCCAGTGCCTGGACAACCATAAAACCCACGTTGTGCCGGGTCCGGCTATATTCTGTCCCGGGATTTCCCAGGCCAACCACCAGCCACACTCATCACCCCTTGGATTCTTCCTCTTCTTCCTCTTTCTTCCGTTCCTTTTTGATAACTTCAGGTTCTTTCATCTCTGCGCCTTCTATCACTTCCTCGGTGGTGGCTGGAGCCGCTTCCTCAGCCACGCTGCTTATAACGACGATGGCCGTGTTGGGCTCATGCAGAATCTTAATCCCGGCCGGAAGCTGCAGGTTCTGTACCTTAAAAGACTGATGGACATGAAGGTGACTGATGTCCACCTTGATGGATTCAGGAATTTCTCGCGGTAAGCATTCAATTTCCAGCTCGCGCAGCAGAAAGTCGACGATACCACCTTCGGTCTTAACGCCTACCGGCTCACCCACCAGCTCAACCGGCACAGAAACACGAACGGGTTTATCCATGGAAATCTGGATTAAATCCACGTGGGTCAATTCATCGGTGATGGGGTTTATCTGCACTTCTTTAATCATCACATCCCGTTCTTCAGAATCAAAAGCCACCTTGAAAATAGTGTTTTCTCCGGTCTCGGATTTCAGGATTTCTATGATGTCCTTTTTCTTGAGAATTAAGGGGACATTGGCTATGGATTCGCCATAAAGAATGGCGGGCACGAAACCCTGCCGTCGGAGACGACCGGAAGCATTTTTCCCGAGTTCAGTCCTTTTTTCTGCTTTGATTACCAGAGTCATTTTTCTCCTCCTTAAGTAAAAAGAGAGCTGACTGAGCTACCCTCATTTATTCTCCTAATGGCCTCGCCAAAAAGCTCGGCCACAGAAAGCACCTGAAATTTCGGATTGCCTTGGGCCCTTTCTTTCAGGGGGATGGTATCCGTCACAAATACTTTTTCCAGGCTGGAGCGTTCTATGCGGTCAATGGCCTCGCCGGAAAGAACCGGATGCGTACAGGCCGCAAAAATACGTCTGGCTCCCTCCCGCTTCAAAGCTTCCACACCCAGGGTCAAGGTACCGGCCGTGTCCACCATGTCATCAAAGAGGACCACATCCTTATCCTTCACGTCTCCGATAACATGCAAAACCTGAGCTACGTTGGGCGCTGGCCTTCTCTTATCAATGATGGCCAGCATGGCGTTCAGCCTCTTGGCGAACACTCGGGCCCGACCGACACCACCAGCGTCCGGAGAAACTACCGTGAGGTTTTCCAGGTTCAGTGTTTTGATATGATTGGCAATGACCGGCGCCGAAGTCAGGTTGTCCACGGGGATGGAAAAGAAGCCCTGAATCTGCGGGGAATGCAGGTCCATGGTCAGAACCCGGTTAGCCCCGGCTTTTTCCAGCAGGTCAGCCATTAATCTGGCGGAAATTGGCACTCGCGGTCTGTCCTTCCAGTCCTGTCGGGCATAAGCATAATAAGGTATCACAGCGGTAATGCGGCCGGCAGAAGCCCGTTTGAAGGCGTCCAGCATGACGAATAATTCCATCAGGTGAAAGTTGGCGTCAAAACAACCAGACTGGATGACAAAAACATCTTCACCCCTGACGTTTTCATCAATGTAAAAATGAATTTCTCCGTCGGAAAAGCGCTCGAGTACACACCGACCGAGTTCAATCCCTAAATAACTGGCAATCTTCCTGGCCAGCTCAGGGTTTGAAGAACCGGTGAAAACTTTCATCTCCTTATCCTCTTCTATCTAACTTACTTGTAAAGCTGGGGCGGGAGGACTCGAACCTCCAGATGACGGATCCAAAGTCCGTTGCCTTACCAGTTTGGCGACGCCCCAGTACCGAGCTTACGCCTGTATTCTTCCCGGCTGACTGTAGCTACAACAAGCGTCCTGTATTTTCGGCTCAAACTGGCGGCGGCTTTTCTGGCTAAGTCTTCTTGCGCATACAAACCAAACAGCGCTGAACCCGAACCACTCATTAGAGACAATTCTGCGCTGCTACTTTTTATTTCCTGTTTAATTTCCGCCAGCTGTGGATATATCTTAAACGCTACAGCCTCTAAATCATTTTTAAATTGTCTAATTAATGAAATATCTTTAGCTTCTAAAAACTGAATAATTTTACTTTCTTTATCTGTTGAAGTCAAGGAGCGTTCGAGACGGTCATATTCCTGGTAGGCCAGGGCCGTGGAAACGGAAAAATCAGGGAGAACCAGAAGCACCCACCACCGGGCAGGCTCCGGCAAAGGTTTGAGGCGTTCCCCCCGGCCAAGGCCCAGGCAGAGCCCCCCCACCAGGAAAAAGGGTACGTCTGAGCCGAGTACAGCGGCCAGCGAAAGTAATTCCTCAGAGCCAAGCCCGATGTTCCACAGCCGGTTTAAAGTTAGCAGGGTAGCCGCGGCGTTACTGCTTCCCCCACCCAGCCCCCGGCCCGCGGGAATGTTTTTTTCTACCAGAATCTCGACCCCTAAACTTACCCCAGTCCTGTTTTTTAAAACCTCGGCTGCCCGAAAAATCAGGTTGGTCTTATCCCAGGCAAGGTGCGGGTCGTTACCGGTTAGAAAAATTTTCCCGTCCGGTCTGATTTTAAAAATTAGCCTGTCACATAAATCTATGGACTGGTAGAGAGTGACCAGCTCATGGTAGCCATCTTCACGCACCCCGGTTATTTCCAGTCCGAGGTTTATCTTCGCCGGCGAAAAGCAGGTTACTTCTTCCATAGTCCGGTTATCTCTTCCCAGGATAATTTCAGAGCGGCCGGGGCATAAGAAGGGGTAAAGATATCAGCTCTGAACATCTGATTGAACTTTATTTTTAAAATCCGCAGACGTACTATCTGGCCTGGTTTCTCAAAATATACCGTTCTGGGAATTTTCCTCCCCTGAAAAAATTCCTTCACCTCAAACTTCCAGTCACCCTTTTTCCCGGCATAAAAACCTTCCTGCTCTCGGCTCAAAAGATGCCAGTCCGGGTTAGAGGCCAGCTCTTTAATCCTGCCAGAAAACAAAAAGACCAGTTCTCTGGTGGAAACGACCCCGCCTAAAAACTCAGCCGTAAGTGTCTCGCAGGCACCTTCCCAGAAAACTCTGCGGCCTGGA
>JBBIRN010000088.1:0-8657 GCA_037441785.1 Candidatus Aminicenantota bacterium
GCGTATGGAAACCAACCGTCTGGTGACTATTCCTTATCTTTTTAAAATGAACGAAGAAACCGGCAGAGTGGATAACTTCAGGATAGCGGCCGGGTTAAAAAAAGGTAAACATACGGGCAAAAGATACAATGATTCAGATGTTTTTAAAGCCATTGAAGCTGCGGCCTATAGCTTGAAGACCAACCCGGACCCTGAACTGAAAAAGAAAATTGATGAACTGGTTTCCATCATTGCCCGGGCCCAGGAACCTGATGGCTATCTTTATACGGCCAGGACGATTGACCCGAAGAACCCGGCCCCGGGAGCGGGCAAAGAACGCTGGTCAAACCTCAGGGTAAGTCATGAGCTCTACAACCTGGGTCATCTTTATGAAGCGGCCGTGGCTTATTACCAGGCTACCGGCGAAAAAAACCTGTTGGAGGTGGCCTTAAAAAGTGCCGACCTGCTGGTAAAAACTTTTGGGCCGGATAAACTTCATGCTTTTCCTGGCCATCAGGAAGTGGAACTGGGGCTGGTCAAGCTTTACCGGGTTACTGGCCATGAGAACTATTTAAAGCTGGCCAAATTTTTCCTTGATGAACGAGGCCATTACCACGGCGGAGAGGTTTATCCTAAAAGCTCACCTTTTTACATCTACAATTCAGAAGAGTACCTGCAGAATCACAAACCGGTTCTGGAGCAGACTGAAGCAGTCGGACATGCCGTCAGGGCTACCTACATGTACAATGCCATGCTGGATGTGGCGGCCCTGCTCGGGTTGCCTGAGTATGCCCAGGCCAGCAAAAGGCTGTGGGAAAATGTGGTGAGCAAGAAAATGTATCTGACCGGGGGTATTGGTTCTACTGGTGAGTACGAAGCCTTTGGTGCGGAGTATGAGCTTCCTAACCTCACAGCCTATGCCGAAACCTGCGCCTCGGTGGGCAATGCTTTCTGGAATCAGAGGCTGTTTCAACTGGAAGGGGACGGCCGTTACGTGGATGTGCTGGAAAGAATTATCTACAACGGCCTTCTTTCTGGTGTGGGGTTTACCGGCGATAAGTTTTTCTACCAGAATCCGCTGGCTTCCCGGGGAAAGTATGAACGGAGTAGCTGGTTTGAAGTAGCCTGCTGCCCGGCTAATGCCGCCCGTTTTCTGGCTACTTTTCCCGGATACATTTACGCCTATTCTGATGAGGAAGTGTTCGTTAACCTGTATGTAACTTCCACGGCCAATTTTGAGTATAAAGGAGCCAAGCTGGAAATCATCCAGGAAACCAAATATCCCTGGCTGGGCTCAGTCAAGTTAGGCGTTAACCCTTCGCGCGTGCGAGAATTTGCCTTGTGCCTGAGGATTCCAGGCTGGGCTCAGGGAAGGCCGGTGCCCAGTGACCTTTACCGCTACCTGGCACCGGGGGAAGGCAAGATTTCGGTCAGGGTCAACAGAAAAAACATCCCGGTAAAGGTTGACCGCGGGTACCTGAGGATTAAAAGAAAATGGAAAAGAGGAGATGTGGTGGAAATTCTTTTTCCGATGGACATAAAAAGGGTTTTAGCTCATGAAAAAGTGACGGAAAACCGAAACCGGGTGGCAGTTGAACGCGGCCCGATAGTTTTCTGTGCCGAAGGAATTGATAACGGCGGGACAGCCCTGAATTTAGCCCTACCTGATTCCAGCAGGTTACAACAGTGGTTCAGGAACGACCTGATGGGCGGAATTGGCGTGGTTACCGGAAGCGGACTGGTGGTTGATGAAAAAGGGAACGAAGTCCGGAAACAAAACCTTTTCCTGATACCCTACTATGCCTGGGCCAACCGCGGTGCCTGGGAGATGGCTGTCTGGCTGATAAGAAAGCCAGGCTGAAGATTTAGAGTCAATTTGCTAACAAATTAAAAAAAAGCTGCAGGCCAGAACGAGTCGCAGGTTTCATCCCCCAGACATCCCGTTCGGTCCACGAATTAAATATGGTTATTTGAAGAATTCTTTTCTTTGATAATAGTCAGTCTTGAGCTGCTGGCTTAGCCTCGTACCCCGGCAAAATTAGAAAATTAATCTTATCTCTATTTTTTGGGATAGCCGACTGATTGGGCCAGCATGATGTGCTGTTCTGGCCGGAGCTTCATGGCTTTAGCCAGTTCATCTCTGTTAATCAGAGCCCGTACCACGGTGGCCAGTCCTTCAGAGGCGCAGAACAGGTAGACATTCTGAGAAATAAAGCCGGTATGGGCCGCGGAATAAAACCTTTTATCTTCATCTGTACCGCGAGGGATTCTGGCATAGTCGCCAACATAAATCAGGTTAACCGGCGCAATTTTTACAAAGTCCTGGGTTCCGGTCAGAGCCCGGATGTCCTGGTCTAGCACCTGAAGCAGGGCATGCTCTTTGGCCTCATACAGGAACAGCCCGTCAGCAGTGGCCACGTAAAGGTCAATGTTCTGCCAGTTAACCGCAGAGGGTACGGTCCTTTTGCCTGACTCAGGACGGTTTATACCGTAGGCCGCCCACAGAAGATTGGAGAGCACCGGCAGCGGAAGTTTTTCCGGGCTGAATTCCCGAGAGCTCTGGCGGAGCTTGAGACACTGCATTAAAGGTTTCCCGCCTGAGAGGTCGGGCGCCGGCAATTTGATTACTTTACTTTCCTGAAGGCTGGCCAAAAGTGGAGAAGCGAAAATTAAACTGAATAACAAGGTTAGACTGACTAAGACCGAGCTAAGCTTCATCTTATCCTCCCCGGTAGTCTTTACTCTGGGCGGTATAAATTTTATTAAAAAGGCCTTGATTTGACAAACTATAAAATTCGCGAATTTGTTCTTAACCGGGCTGGTTTTGACAAATAAATTCTCGTATGCTATTAGAGTGTTTCAAGTAAAATTCAGTGGGGAAGAGACATGGCCACAGCCGTAGAAAAATGGGTGGAAAAACAGGCTGAACTTCTTCAGCCTAAAAACATTTACTGGTGTGATGGCTCGGAAGGCGAAGCCAGACGCATCATTGAGATGGGGATGCGGGAGGAAAAGATTGAACAGCACGACATTTTCCTGGAGCTCAACCAGACGCTCTGGCCCAAAGCTTACCTTCATCGCAGTCACCCCACTGATGTGGCCAGGACAGAACATCTGACTTACGTTTGCCATTCTGACCGGGAAACCACTGGTCCAAACAATAACTGGATGGCACCAGAGGAGGCTAAAAAGCTCCTGACCAAACTCTCCCGCGGGGCGATGCGTGGTCGGACGATGTATGTCCTGCCCTACATGATGGGTCATCCAGATTCGCCTTATGCTAAAGCCTGCGTCCAGATTACCGACGTCTCTTACGTGGCCGTGAGTATGAGAATAATGACCAGACTGGGCAAAAAAATTCTGGAAAAAATTGGCAACTCCGAAAATTTTGTTAAGGGCATTCATACTGTGGGCGACTTTGACCCCAACAAACGTTACATCATGCATTTTCCGGAAGAAAACCTGGTCTGGAGCATCGGCTCAGGTTACGGCGGAAACGCCCTGCTGGGTAAGAAATGCTTTTCCCTGCGTATTGCTTCCTGGCTTGGCCGGAAATACGGCTGGCTGGCTGAGCACATGATGATTATCGGAGTGGAGGATATCCACGGAAACGTAACTTATATTGCCGGCGCTTTTCCCTCCGCTTGCGGGAAAACTAATTTTGCCATGATGGAATCAGCTTTGCCGGAGTATCGGGTGTGGACCATCGGCGATGATATTGCCTGGTTGAACATAGGACCGGACGGACGTTTGTATGCCATAAACCCGGAGTCAGGGTTTTTCGGCGTGGCCCCGGGGACTTCTATGAAGACTAACCCCAACATGATCCGGACCCTGCACAACTCTAAGTTTTATCCGACGCTTTTTACCAACGTCGGGCTGGACCTGGATACTATGTCTCCGTGGTGGGAAGGGCTGGATGGTCCGATTCCGGAAAACATGGTAGACTGGCAGGGGCGGCCGTGGAAGCCCGGCCAGGGCACACCGGCGGCTCATCCGAATTCCCGCTTCACGGTTTCCATTTACAATTGCCCGACTTTATCCAGAGAATATGACAACCCCATGGGAGTGCCCATTTCCGCTATTTTGTTTGGTGGCCGGCGCAGTCGTTTGATACCTCTGGTAACAGAAGCCTTCAGCTGGGAGCACGGGGTGTTCATGGGAGCCAGGATGGGGTCAGAAACGACCGCGGCCGCGGCCGGGAAAGTTGGTGTTCTCAGGCGCGACCCCATGGCTATGTTGCCCTTCTGCGGTTACAACATGGGCGATTATTTTCGGCACTGGATTAACATGGGACGGCTGATGAGCCAGCCGCCGCGAATTTATTCCATAAACGCCTTCCGGCGCAACGAACGGGGAGAATTTCTCTGGCCCGGCTTTGGTGAAAACATCAGGATACTCAAATGGATTATTGAGCGCGTAAACGGAAGAGCAGGAGCTAAGGAAACGCCGCTTGGTCTGGTGCCGGATAAAAAAGACCTGGACCTGACGGGGCTGAATATTCCAGAAGAGAATTTGGACGAACTCTTCAGCATAGAGCCGGCAGAATGGGAAACAGAGCTGAAAGAAATCAAGGATTTCCTGAATAAATTTGGACGGCATACTCCTTATGAAATCTGGCAGGAATATGACCGCCTGAAAAAGGGGCTGGGGTATTAAGGCAGGTGCTTCTAAGGGAAAGATAAGGCTTCGGGTGAGTCTTGCTTTTAATATCTGATTGAAAATAAAAAATTTTCTAAAATATATTGTATTTTTCCCGGCAATTTGGTATGAAATTTTCTTAGAAATCAGGTAAGAGGGCAAACCATCGTTACCATAAAAGATATCGCCCGGAAAGCCAGAGTTTCCATCGGAACGGTAGACCGCGTTCTGCATAAACGCGGTCGGGTACACCCCGAGACTGAAAAAAGAGTCCAGGAGGCCATTAAGAAACTTAATTATCGGACGAATATTTTTGCCAAAAACCTGAAATTAAGAAAGACTTTTTGCTTCGGGGTCCTGATGCCCAGACCACAGCAGGACAGCGGTTACTGGGCTTTGCCTTTAAGGGGCATAGAAAGAGCCCAGCAGGAACTGGCTTCCCATCGGGTTCAGGTCAGCTATTTCTTCTTTGACCGGTACCAGGAAAAATCAGTGGCTCTGGCCGGCCAGAAAATTAAGAAGGAAGACCTGGATGGTTTGTTAGCCGCACCTGTTCTGCCCAAGAGCTTTGGAGACCTGATGCAGGAATTGCCAGAAGACTTCCCTCTGGTGTTTTTTGATTCTCACCTGCCGGGGTTAAAGCCGCTGGCCTACATCGGCCAGGATGCTCTGCAGAGCGGTATTCTGGCCTCGCAGTTGATGAAAAAATCCAGGCTCCCATCCCCGGGTAAAGTCCTGGTGGTCAAAGTCCTGCCCGAGGATTATCACATTGCCGAAAGAATTGACGGGTTTGTCAAAGGGATTGATGGACAATCCGGGTTAGGGATAGTTATGGTGGAAATAGATGGCCGCTGGTCAGCCAATAAAACCAGAAAATTCCTGGATGATGTTTACCGCCATAACCGGGACCTGGCCGGTATTTTTGTCACAAACGCCATGACTCATAAAGTGGCGGACTGGTGGAAAAGTTACGCTGGCCAGAAAAAGTTAGTGTTAATCGGCTATGACCCTATTCCGCAGAATGTCAAATTCTTAAAAAGTGGGATCATTGATTTTTTAATCAGCCAGCAATCCGAACGCCAGGGTTATGAAGGTATATATGCCCTTTTCAGAAAAGTGGTCATGGGTGAAGAGGTCAGGGAAAAAATAATGATGCAGATTGATATTATCATGGCGGAAAATGTTGATTATTATAATAGCTAAGGCCATTTCAGATGGGAGAAATAAAAATGAATGATAAACCGGTTCTGAACGTAAAGTCATTGAAAGAACAGGTGTATGATTTTCTCAGGGAGCAGATGCGTCGGGGAGAGATATTGCCTGGCTCGGTTATTGACATGGAGGAAACTTCTCGGAAGCTGGGAGTCAGCCGCACGCCCTTGCGCGATGCTCTGCTCCAGCTGGAAAGCGAAGATTTTGTCACTATTTTGCCACGACGAAAAGTGGTCGTGAACCAGCTGACAGCCCAGGATATTAAAAATTATTATGAAATTATAGGCGCCCTGGAAAGTATGGCCATTATCAAAGCCATGGCCGTTATGGGCCAGAAGGAAATTGAGTACATGGAACAGATGAACCGGGAAATGAAGCAGGCTATTGAGGCTGATGATTTCGACCTTTACTACGAAAAGAACCTTAATTTCCACAACACCTACCTCAACCTGTGTGGCAATGAAAAGTTGATGAGGATTGTCAACAACCTGAAGAAAAGACTGTATGATTTTCCGCGGCCGGAAGGCTTCGTTAAAGAGTGGGAAGAAGCTTCAATAGAAGAACATGCCCGGCTGATTGAGTACCTTAGAGAAGGAAACAAAGAAGAAGCAGCCAGGTTTATCAGGGATGTGCACTGGTCATATGCCGTGCAGGAAAAATACATCGTCAAGTATTACAGACACATAGCTGCGCGGTGATGGTAGCAGCCGGCGGGAAAAGGCGGCTTTCGCCAATCTATTTTTTGAAGATAAAAAAGCCGGCCAGGACGATAAAGAAGAATCCCACCAAATAATTCCAGCGAAATTCTTCTTTGAGATAAAGAATGGAAAAAATCGAAAAAATGGTCAGGGTAATTATTTCCTGGATAGTTTTGAGCTGGGCCGCATTAAGCTTGCCGTAGCCAAGCCGGTTAGCCGGCACCTGGAAGCAGTATTCCAGGAAGGCAATCATCCAGCTAAAAATTATGGCTTTAGCCAGGGGTAAATTTTTGTATTTTAGATGACCATACCAGGCAAAGGTCATGAAGACGTTGGAAACGATTAGCAGCAAAACTGTTATCCAGGGCATTTTTCAGTGGCCTTAGTCCCGATTTTTAGCCTTATATCATAGACCCAAATTTCAGGTTGTCAAGGTGCGGAGACTGGATTTTTGAAAACAGAGAGGGAAGGGCAAAAGGGGTTAGAAAGCAAATCAGTCTGGCTAGACTTCAATATTTTGAATTAAACTTTTCCCTGGAAAGGTTAGCCAGGTGGTGGACTTCATAAATTCCAGCGGTAAGTTATCTTCAGCAGGAAAACATTATCACCCGGCGCGGTGAAGAGGTTTCCCAGGTCCCTGCCCAGAGAAAAGTCACCAGGGTTGGAATAATCAGCCCGGTTCTGGGTCCAGACCAGGTAGAGCAAAGAGCCCAGGCGGTATTCCCAGCGCAGGACAATAGTTCCTCTGAGCGATTTGTAGTTAAAATCCGGGTTGTAGATGGAAACGGAGCTGGCTGGGCCGTTTCCGTCGGGGTCTATAAGATAGAGGCCATCCTGGTATGTTATGGTAGAGGGAGATTCCCCGAAAACCAGATAATCATAAGTTCTTGGTCGGTTAAGTTGCTTGAACCGGTCATACTTGCCCACGGCTAAATAAGGCTGGAGATAAACCTGCAGGCTCAAGCGTGGCGTGAAAATCCAGTTCAGCCGGAATTCGGTGGCCAAAAGCGTTTGGTCCAGCCGGCCGAAGATGTACCTGCGACCGAAGGTTTCCGTCATCAAGGGGTCAGCGACCGAGGTCAGCCACTGGGTTTCGTTGAGGTCGTGTCCTACCGATGGTCCCAGGCTCAGGTTAAAATTGGGAGCTGGTTTCCACCTGAGTCCCAGAGAAACATTCCAGCCCTTCTGTTTATCGCGGGTGTGACTGAGGTCCACAGTATTATAAAAAACAAATTTTTTTCGGGAATCCGAATCCACTTCAAAACTCAAGGTGTAGCCTTCAGGGATGAGTGCTAGTGGGCCGCCTCTGGTCAGGGTGTTGCTGTAAGAGGTGGGATAATAAATCATCATGCCGTTAACTGACCACCAGTTCTTGAACACCCCCTGTAAGTTTAGAAGCCATCCCTCGTATATTTTGTTCCAGCCAAAATCACGGCTTTGCTCCAGGCCGCCGACCAGGAGCGACTGACGAAAAAGGCGGCCGGGTTTGGTCCACTGGTAGCCTAAGAGAGCCTGAAAATTGATTTTGTCGGAAGTGGTTCGCTGGTAGCCAGCGTCATTGGGGTCAAACCCGGGTGAAAGGGCTCCAGCGGAAATGAGCACGATGGTGTGGCCCTGTTGCTTGGCCAGGCTCAGACGGGAAGCCCAGCCGCTCAGGGTGGTCGCTTCCGGGTCCAGGCTCACGTGGGTAACATCCGGTCTCTGGAAGTAGTGAAGAGAAGAACGTTGTAGACGGTAGATAGCTGCTTCGCTGCCCTTGATGAGAGTGCCGCCAGCCCAGCCACCCAGAACCCAGTTTCTTTTTTTATCCAGAAAGCTCCAGCCATCCATGGCCAGGGAGAAAGCCTCATCGGGCAGAAGGCTGGCCAGATTTTCTTCTCTCATGTCCCGCAGGACCGAAGTGAACATGAAGCCAATGCCTTGCTGGCCCCGGTTAAATTCTTTTTGGGCCCTAAAGATGCCAAAGTAAGTTAAAGGGGCCACTTCATCTTTATAACGGGTTCCATAATCGTCAACGGTGGCGTATTCCCTGGCGGTCACGGCGTTAATCACGCCGATATTCCAGCCAGCACAAAGTTTGCCGGTTAATTTAAAAGCCCCTATGATGGTGGAGCGGTCGGGAATATC
>JBBIRN010000089.1:0-8627 GCA_037441785.1 Candidatus Aminicenantota bacterium
TTTCAAGCGCGGTTTGCCTATAAAAATTTGCCAGTGCTGCCTGCAGGCGCCGCCAGGCAGCCATGGAACGTGCCAGATGCTCTCGCGCATCGCCACCAATACCATAGCACTGTAAACCGATTGGCCCTTTGTAACCCAGGTCCCGAAGGGTCTTCAGAAAGGCCAGAATATCAAAAGAACCCTGGTCCAGCGGCTGAATGTACCGGCTCCAGCCTGGCTGGTCGTCATATTCATCGGCACCATTGATGGACACCGCCATTAACCGGTGCAGGGCTTGCTGAAGCCTCGACCCGTAATCCCGGTCCTTTGAGACACGCAGCCAGTGGCAGAGGTTGAACATCACCCCAACATTTTGCCGGTCTACTTTATCTGCTGCCCGCACGGCGTCCTAGATGACAAGTGAATTTCTGTTTGAAAAGTTAATGGCGTTTAAATAACATAAGATTTGTAAAGTTTGTTCTTATTTTGATTTTAATTTAATTAAAGGGAGATAGCCATGATTGAAGGACAGGAAACCTTAGGTAAAGTTACTCAGTTAAAATACGCTATGGTTGGCGGTGGCGTCGGTGCTTTTATCGGTGACGTTCACCGCAAGGCCATCGCCATGGACGGCAAAGCCAGGCTGGTGGCTGGCTGCTTTTCTCAGAGCTATGAAAACACTCTGAAAACCGGTGAGCTGCTTGGCCTGGATAAGAGCCGGCTTTACCGTACCTTTGAAGAGATGCTCAAGGCGGAAGCTGCTCACCCGGACCGGCCGGATTTTATCGTCATCGTCACGCCCAACGATACCCATTATCCGATTGCCCGCCTGGCTCTGGACCTGGGGTTTGCCGTGGTCTGCGACAAACCCTTAGCCACCAGCAGTAAGCTCGCTCAAGAGCTGGCAGATTTAGCCCGCCAGAAGGACCTGCTTTTCTGCGTTACCTACACTTACTCCGGCTTTCCCATCATTAAGCATCTGCGGCATCTTATTGCCAGCGGCGAATTAGGCACCATTCGCTTTGTGGCCGGCGAATACCCGCAGGAATGGCTGGCCACCTTGCTGGAGAAAACCGGACAGAAGCAAGCAGCCTGGCGCACGGACCCGGCCCGGGCTGGCATTTCTAACTGTGTCGGTGATATCGGCTCGCACATTGAGCACATGGTTTCTTACCTTACAGGTCTGGAGATAGAATCTCTCTGTGCCCGCCTTGACCATTTCGGTGAAGGCCGTCCGCTTGATGACAACGCTTCTATCATGGTGAATTTTAAGGGCGGGGCGCGCGGCCTGTACTGGTGCTCGCAGATTGCCATTGGCCATGACAACGGCTTCAGGGTGCGTATCTACGGCACCAAGGGCGCGGTTGAATGGTACCAGGAAGACCCCAACCACGCCAAAATCGCTTATCTGGACCGGCCAGTAGCTTTTATTTCCCGCGGCCGCGACCCGATGTGTCCGCGAGCCCAGGCTTTATCCCGCATTCCCTCAGGCCACAACGAAGGCTATTTTGAAGCTTTTGCCAACATCTATTCCACCTTCATCACGGCCCTGGACAAAAAGCTCCGCGGTGAGCCGCTCACGGCTGACGACCTGGATTTCCCGAACGCTGAGGAAGGGGTGCGCGGCGTGCGCTTCATAGAGAAATGCGTGGAAAGCTCAAGCCGGGGCGCGGTCTGGGTTGATTTTTAAGCCCGAATACGGGTTGGAGCTTTTAGGATGGGCTTGGGGTGAAGAGCTTGGAGGAGTTAGAGTTCATAAATCTTTAGGTTTGAGGGTAAAAATCAGTTATTGTGGAGCTAAGCTACCTGGCTAAACCTGAAAATCAAAGATTTTAGAGCTTTAAGTAATGGTCAAAGGAAAATTAATTAGAAAGATAAAAAAGCCAAAAGGGAAAATCAAAACAGATAATTAAAAAAATGAAAAATTATGCCTGTCATCTTGAGATTGAAAGGAGGGAAAAATGAAAAGACCCGTTACGCTGTTCACCGGTCAATGGGCTGACCTGCCCTTTGAAATTCTCTGCGAAAAGGTCAGTGCCTGGGGATACGACGGCCTGGAAATTGCCTGCTGGGGCGACCACCTGGAAGTAAAAAAGGCAGCCGAAGACCCGGCTTATGTTCAGAAAAAATTAGAAACGCTGGCCAAACACAACCTGAAATGCTGGGCTCTGGGTGCTCACCTGGCTGGCCAGTGTGTGGGCGACCTCTACGACCAGCGGCTGGACACCTTTGCCCCCGATAAAGTCAAAGGCAAACCGGAAGAGCTCCGGGCTTGGGCCATAGAAGAGATGAAGCTCACGGCCAGGGCGGCAAAAAACCTCGGCTGCTACGTGGTCAACGGTTTTATGGGGTCACCCATCTGGAAGTTTTGGTATTCATTTCCACCAACCAGCGAGGAGATGGTAGAACAGGGCTTTCAGAAAATAAAAGAGCTCTGGACGCCCATTCTGGATGAGTTTGACCGCTGCGGCGTTAAATTTGCTCTGGAGGTTCACCCGACTGAGATAGCCTTTGATTTTTACACGGCCAAAAGGCTACTGGAAGTTTTTGACTACCGCCCGACCCTGGGCTTCAATTTTGACCCCAGTCATCTGCTGTGGCAGGGGATGGTGCCGCACCTTTTTATCCGGGAATTCCCCGACCGGATTTTCCACGTGCACATGAAGGATGTGGCCGTAACGCTTGATGGCAAAGCTTCTCTCATCGGTTCTCATCTGCCTTTTGGTGACCTGCGCCGCGGCTGGAATTTCCGCTCTCTGGGCCACGGCGATGTGAACTTTGAATCCATCATCCGCGAGCTCAACGCTATCGGTTACAACGGCCCGCTTTCGGTAGAATGGGAAGACAACGGCATGGACCGGGAATTTGGCGCCAGAGAAGCCCTGGAGTTTGTCCGCAGCCACGATTTTCCGCCTTCAGGTGTGGCCTTTGACAGCCATATGAAAAAGTGAACGCGGACGGCAGCTGTTTTTAGGCCGCCTTAGCCTAAAGTTCAGGCGCCGGAAAATTATTGTTGCTTATCATTGGAGAAGGAAGAATAAGAAGGTGTTAGAAGCTTAAAGGTAGAAGGCCTAAAGAAAAAAATGAGATAAACGCGCCCGGAAAGATTAAGGAACGAAAAATTTTTTTCCTTCACCATAACCGGTTGAATTTTAACCGCGAAAAAAGCTATTATTCTATGGAAAAAGAGAGCGAAAATGGAAAAGTTAGAAAAAAGAGCAGAAAAAGAAAAAAAGGAAAAAGAAAATTCAGTTAAAGGTGGTCAAGCTTCAGCCGGGCTGAGCCGCCGTGATTTTTTGAAAACCACCGCGGCGGCCACCGGTCTGGCCGTGGCTACTGGAAAGCTATTCGGCACGCCGCTCCTCCTCAGCGACCAGGGCAAGGGCAAAACCGTGATGCCATCTGAGGAGCTGCGCGTGGCTTTCATCGGTGTGGGAGAACAGGGCCGCATTCTGCTGGATTGCTGCCTGCGTATACCGGGGATTAAAATCGCCGCTATCTGCGACATCTGGGAATACAGCCGGGATTATGCGGCTGGTTACCTCAGGAAATACGGTCAGACGCCCAACGTTTACGAAGATTACCGCGAGATGCTGGCCAGGGAAAAAGACCTGGATGCGGCCATCATCGCCACGCCGGACTGGATGCATGCCGAGCATACCAATGCCTGCCTCAACCACGGACTCCATGTTTACTGCGAGAAAGAAATGTCCAACAGCCTGGAGAAAGCGCGTTCCATGGTAGAAACTGCCCGGCGCACGGGAAAGCTCCTGCAGATTGGACATCAGCGGCGCTCCAACCCGCGCTACATCCACGCCATTGAGAAGCTCATTCATGACCGGAAGCTCCTCGGCCGGGTGATGATTGGCTATGCCCAGTGGAACCGGGCGAAAGCTGACATGCTCAGCTGGCCCAAGAAATATACCATTGACCAGCAGACACTCCATAAATACGGCTACAACTCCATGGAAGAATTCAGAAACTGGCGCTGGTTTAAAAAATACGGTGGCGGACCCATCGTGGACCTGGGCTCTCACCAGATTGACCTTTTTAGCTGGGTGTTTAAAACCAACCCAAAGACAGCCGTGGCTTCTGGCGGTATTGATTATTACCAGAACCGCGAGTGGTACGATAATGTCATGGTCATCTATGAGTATGAAAACGAGGAAGGCATGGCCAGAGCCTTCTACCAGGTGCAAACGACCACTTCTCACGGCGGCTTCTATGAAACTTTCATGGGAGATAACGGCTCGCTGGTAATTTCCGAAGTACCGCAGAAGGGCAATTGGGCTTACCGCGAAGCTCATGCCCCAGACTGGGAGCCGCTGGTCAGGGAAGGCTTAATTCTGACTGAAGCTCCGCCCATTCAGAAAGTTGAAACCAGGAATGTTTTTGTTGATGTGCGGGTGACGGCGGAAGCCGGACGCTGGCCGCTGCCCGTAGAATTAGCTAAGCCGGCTCATCAACCACACCTGGAAAACTTTTTTGAGGCTATCCGCAAGGGAATACCACTGAACTGTCCGGCCGAGCTGGCTTATGAAACGGCCGTGGCTGTGCTCAAGGTCAACGAGGCCGTGAGAACCAAGTCCCTGCTGCGCTTCCGGCCCGAAGAATTTAAAGCTTGATTAAAAATAGAGGCTCTGAGCAAGAAAACGAAATAAAGAGGTTATGTTTAATCAGGGCTCAGCTGGCTTCTGATGGACTAAGGTGGCGTTAAAGAAACTTAGCAGGTCAGAAGAAGTCAGAAGAAAAAGAGCAAAGGAAAAACAGGTTGGAAGAGAAGGAAGAAGTGAAGAAGAAATGAATTTGAAAGTAATATCTTTTATGATTATATTTGAGGACAGGTCCATTAGCTAAAAGAATGAAAAAAGAGATGCGTAACGATTTGATAAAACTGAAAAAGAAAGAGTTTAAATAATATGAATTAAAAAATAAAAAAAAGAGAATTAAACGGCAGATGAAGCAAAATGAGCAAGCCAGATGAAATAAAAAAATACAGCCGGAAAATTACCTGGAAGTCTCTATGGTCAACTATGGCTCTGGCTCTTAGTGTTACTATATTTATTTTCGTAACACTGAACGTCTCGCACCTGCTGGAAGCCCGCAGCCGCGGGCAGAAGCCGCAGGAAGTTAAAGTTAAAGTTAAAGCTGAAGAAAAGAGCACCTGGTCGCGGAGCCAGATTTCGCCTCTCCACCGCATCCCGCTGATGGATGAATTTAACCAGAAAATCATCCCGGCCGCTCCTGATTCTCCTCCTTTTTCTACCCGTTATACCTGCGCCCCCTGCCATGATTATGAGCGCATCAGCCGCGGGACGCATTTCAACTTGAAGGATAGGCCGGCCTCGGACCGTCGCACTGAACCGCTGGTGCTGTTTGACGAAAAAGCCGGGTTTCAGCTCCCGCTTTCTTTTCAGAATTATCCCGGGTTCTGGTCACCGGAAAAACTGGGTTTGACCTCTTGGCAGTTAGTGAATTTATTCGGCCGGAACCTGCCCGGCGGTGGTCTGGGAGAGCCAGGCGAGAAAGATATCACGCCTGATTCCCGCTGGAATGTTTCCGGCAAGCTCGAAATAAATTGCCTCGGCTGTCATAATAAATCCTACCTTCAGGACCACAGCGAATGGGTCAAACAGGTTATGCGCCAGAATTTCCGCTGGGCGGCCACGGCTGCTTCCGGGCTGGGTGAAGTGGTGGGCATGGCTTCACGTTTGCCTGAAACCTGGAGCCTCATTGATGGTCCCAACCCGGATGACCATGAGTGGGCGGTTGCCCCTCAGGTTAAGTACAACCAGAATTTTTTTGACAGCAAGAACAATGCGGTGCTTAACCTGAGTCAGCCCGATAATAACAATTGCCTGGCCTGCCATACGGTGACAGCCAGGAAAACTGCTTCTAAGGCTGAAGCCGAGATGGATGTGCATCTGGCGGCAGGCCTCAGGTGCGTTGATTGCCACCGGAATGACCTGAGTCACGAGATGGTCCGCGGTTACGAGGGCCAGAAACTGGTGCACTCCAGCCTGAAGGTGGATGATTTTACCTGTGCCGGTTGTCACCTGGGGCAGAAGCCAGAAAAAGGTGGCTTTGGTTTTACCGGAAAACTCGGCGCCCCGCGACCGGCTCATAAGGGCCTTCCCAAGGTCCACTTGGAGCGCCTGTCCTGCACGGCCTGTCATTCAGGGCTGCTGCCGCAGAAAGAACCGCAGGAAGTTTACACCGCCCGGGCGAATCGGCTGGGAATTTTTGGCAAAGCTCACTGGACTTCAGATTATCCGTTAATCGTGGAGCCGGTTTTTGTCCGGGAAAAAGATAATAAAATCTACCCCGAAAGGATGATGTGGCCAGCCTTCTGGGCGGAAAAAAGAGGGCAGGAGTTTATCCCGCTTAAAGCAGATGAAGTGATTAAGGCTGCGCCTGAAGTCTTCAATCTGAAGGAAAACGTTTCGGCCAGGCTCTCTGCTTTGCTGTCGCTTTCTTCTGCCGGGTTTTACCCGGCATTAGTGGTAGCAGATTTTCTTTTTGAACCCAACGCCGATGCTTCCTTAGATGTTAAACGGCTTGAGCAATCGCCACTTTCCGGAAAGTCAGTTCAGAGTAAATTTTTATTGGTTCAGGTCAGGAACGACGAGGTGAGTAACCTCCTTCCCTCCTTCAACCCCGAGGAAGCTCCACCGGAAGTGGAAGATAAAATTTTGCAGGTTCTCCAGGCACTAAAACCCTTATCTAACGACCGCCAGCCGGTTTTTGTCGTCGGGAAATATTACTACAGGCTTATGGAAGGATACGTGGAGAAAACAGAAAAGCCTGGCCAGCCAGCCACGGAACCAGGCATTTTCTGGCTTTCCGGGGAAAGTTTTGAACCACTTTTTTCCGATTATGAAATAAGAACACTGACCGCCCTCGGTGAAGGTCCGGAAATTTTAACTGAAGAACAGGTCCGGATGGTGTTGAAAAAGCTGAACAGCCAGCAGCCGGAGCGCCAGGTGGTTTATGTAGCTTCTGGTCTGGTGTTCAGCCTGGATAAAAATGGCCGGCTAACTACCTTTGAGCATCCAGTGGCCAGACCAGTTTCCTGGCCGTTAGCCCATAACGTGCGACCTGCCCAGCAAGCCCTGGGTAAGAATGGCTGCACCGATTGCCACAGCCCCGGTTCTAATGTTTTCTTTGGCCAGGTTAGAGCAGTTTCACCCCTGAAGAGTGAGCGAGGTCAGGAAAAGCTGGGAGCGGATTTTATGGGCACGGGCCATCTTTTCCAGTTTCTGTTTGGCCTTACTTTTCTCGGCCGTCCTTATTTCAAGCTGTTACTGGCGGCCTGTGTGCTGGTGATGGGCATCATCATAACGGCCGTGGTGCTCAAACTGGCCAGCCGGCTCTCCGGGCTTGACTCTAATCCCCACGACAAAACGGGAGAGAAGTGATGTTTTTCGTAATAACCAGTGTCCTGTTAATCATAGTCTTGAACCTGCGGTTGACTTTTGGCCGGTTTTTAAAACATCTGCCAGAGTCGGAAAGGAAAATTTCGGCGGAAAATTTTAAAAAATACGTCAACTGGATTGCCCGCTGGAAATTATCTTTCTTGAGATTAAAAACCTGGGACCGGGCGCTGGATTACCTGATTAGCTGGGCTAAAAAAGAATATCTGGGCTGGACCGTTTGGGTTTTTTATGGTCTGGTGCTGAGCTATACCTACCTGGCTCTGAGCGGTTTTATTTTTGCCTGGTTTGTGCCGCGGGGACTTTTTGGGTTTCCGCTTCTCCTGCACGTGGCGGCTGGAGCTCTTTTTGCCATCTGTTTGACCCTCATTCTTTTTATCAAAGCCCGCGTCTATTTACCGGAGAAGATAGCTGAACGAGCTTCTAAGGAGAGCAACGGTTTTTACTGTCCGCTTTTAGGCAAAAGCTGGCCCCGCCCTTACTTTCAGGCTGTGGCCTTCTGGGTTTTTGTGCTGGCCGGGTTTTTGTTGGCCTCTTCCACTCTTGGTTCTATGCTTCCATATTTTAACTACCCGGCTCAAATCTTTTTCTTCCATCTCCACCGCTGGAGCGCGCTGGCTTCGGTGCTGGCTACCTGCCTGGCCATTGACGTTATGATTGTCGAGTAGTTTTTTAAAAAAATAAATGCCAGCCAGAAAAATCTTCCATTTTAACCACGAGGCTATGTCCACCTTTTTTGAGGTTTTTATTTCTGGTTACGATGAAGTTTACAGCAGAAGCACGGCCCATGAGTTTTTCAGAGAAATTGACAGGCTGGAACGGCTGCTGAGCCGTTTTGACCCGGGCAGTGAAATTTCTATGATCAATCGTCTTTCTCCCGGAGAAAGCCTGCCAGTAGGGGTAGAAACTTTTGAGTGTTTGAAAGCCGGTTTTGAACTGATGGTTGCTACCGGCGGTGCCTTCAACCTGAATTACAGAGTTCTGCAGAAGGCAAAAGGCGGGGAAGACCTTCTTGGAGCGGGTAAAAATTCGGAGAACAGAAAAGAAGAAAATAGCTTTCGGGGGAAAGGAAAGGAGATTAATAAGTCTGAAATCAGGGAAAAAGAAAAAAATAAGAGCAGAAAAAATATAAAAAAGGGTACAGAAGGAAGGGGAGAGAAAGAAAAGTCAGAAGGACAGCTAAGAAATCTTTCTTCAGGACCTAAACCCATTGTT